>JACPNS010000016.1 GCA_016185345.1 Solirubrobacterales bacterium
AAAATATTACACAAAACAAATCTCTACACATATCAAACTTCCCCTGACAAACCGGAGGAAGGTGGGGATGACGTCAAGTCATCATGCCCCTTATGTCCAGGGCTTCACACGTGCTACATTGGCGCATACAGAGGGCTGCGATACCGCGAGGTGGAGCGAATCCCAAAAAGTGCGTCTCGGTTCGGATTGAAGGCTGAAACTCGCCTTCATGAAGGCGGAGTTGCTAGTAATCCCAGATCAGCAATGCTGGGGTGAATACGTTCCCGGGTCTTGTACACACCGCCCGTCACACCACGAAAGCACGCAACACCCGAAGTCGGTGAGCTAACTCGCAAGAGAGGCAGCCGCCGAAGGTGGGGCTCGTGATTGGGGTGAAGTCGTAACAAGGTAGCCGTACCGGAAGGTGCGGCTGGATCACCTCCTTTCTAGGGAGCTTCTAGCGGCCATCAGGCCGCATATACATGAAGTGATCGCCTGCCGGCGCCGTGCTGAATACTTCAGCGCCCAGCCGCCAGAGCGTTCCTGAAATGTCGACTGAATCTGGTCAGAGTCTCCTGAAACAGAGACCAATCACGCTGTTGAGTTTTGAGGGACCACTCGAAGGGGTGAGCTCTTGAAGCTCTGCTCCGTCGGGCGCGTCGCCTGCGGACCTTGAAAACTGCACAGGCCAAGCAATTCAATAAACGAAGGCGGAAAATGTAAATCGCCGAGCGAAGGAGCCGTGTTGTTTTCGAACACTACGGATCTGGAGCTCTAAGTGATCACCGTCAAGATAGTAAGGGCACACGGTGGATGCCTTGGCATCTGAAGCCGAAGAAAGACGTGAACGGCTGCGATAAGCCGCGGAGAGGAGCTGAATATCCTTTGACCCGCGGATCTCTGAATGGGTAAACCCAGCGCTGGTAATGCAGCGTTATCCCACACTGAATACATAGGTGTGCGGAAGGTAAGCGGGGGAACTGACACATCTCAGTACCCCGAGGAAAGTAAATCAACCGAGACTCCCCTAGTAGCGGCGAGCGAAAAGGGATCAGCCTAAACCTCATACGTGTAAGCAACCACGCGTTGCGTATGAGGGGTCGTAGGACATTTTGTCCTGGAAGTGGTTTTCCAGGCGTGAGTTACAAAGCTGCAGTTAGTGGAAGCTGTTGGAATCCAGCGCCACAGCGGGTGATAGCCCCGTACGCGAAAACTGGCAGTCTCACGATAGATGTTCCTGAGTAAGACCGTGCACGTGAAACGCGGTCTGAACCCGGGGGGACCACCCTCCAAGGCTAAGTACTTCCAGATGACCGATAGCGGACAAGTACCGTGAGGGAAAGGTGAAAAGTCCCCCAGACGGGGAGTGAAATAGTACCTGAAACCGCGTGCCTACAAGCGGTCGGAGCACCTTTAGGGTGTGACGGCGTGCTTTTTGCATAACGAGCCGGCGAGTTACTCGTCATTGGCAAGGTTAAGTGATGAACGGAGCCGCAGCGAAAGCGAGTCCGAATAGGGCGACTTAGTCAATGGCGGTAGACCCGAAACCGGGCGAGCTATCCATGGCCAGGCTGAAGCGAGGGTAAGACTTCGTGGAGGGCCGAACCCACCTGGGTTGAAAACCGGGGGGATGAGCTGTGGATTGGAGTGAAAGGCTAAACAAGCCCGGAGATATCTGGTTCTCTCCGAAATATATTTAGGTATAGCCTCGAGTAAATTGCGTGATGGCCGTAGAGCACTGTTTGGACTAGGGGTCTTACCGGATTACCGACTTCAGGCAAACTCCGAAGACCATCACGTTTACCTCGGGAGTCAGTTGCTGGGGGATAAACTTCAGCGTCAAAAGGGAAACAGCCCAGACCACCGTCTAAGGTCCCCAAGTTCTAGTTAAGTGGAAAACGATGTCTGAGTGCACAGACAGCCAGGAGGTTGGCTTAGAGGCAGCCACCCTTTAAAGAGTGCGTAACAGCTCACTGGTCAAGTGTTCAGGCGCGGATAATTCAACGGGGCTCAAACTAGACACCGAAGACGTGGATGCACAGATTTATCTGTGCGTGGTAGGAGAGCGTTCTCAAGGCTTTGAAGCAGTCGCGGAAGCGTATTGTGGAGCGTTGAGAAGTGAGAATGCCGGCATAAGTAACGAAATGAGAGTGAGAATCTCTCACACCGATTGTCCAAGGATTCCTGAGTAAAGCTCGTCTTCTCAGGGTTAGTCTGGACCTAAGGCGAGGCCGAAAGGCGTAGTCGATGGATAACAGGTTGATATTCCTGTACCGCGTCGCACCCGTTTGACCGATGGGGGGACGTAGAAGGCTAGGAGAACCCAGGCGATGGTAGTCCTGGGGTAAGCATGTAGGGGCGGCACCAGTTAAATGCGGCGCTGCGATAACCCGAGGTGCGATGCCAGCTGGCTTTACTGCCGGCGAGTCTCTGACGCCACACTACCGAGAAAATCCTCTAGGGAGGATGCACGCGCCAGTACCAAAACCGACACAGGTGGACAAGTAGAAAATACTAAGGTGATCGAGATAACCATCGTTAAGGAACTCGGCAAAATCGTCCCGTAACTTCGGGAGAAGGGACGCCCTATTACCGTGACGCCATTTACTGGTTGAGCGGGAGGGGGCCGCAGTGAATTGGCCCAACCGACTGTTTACCAAAAACACAGCTCTCTGCTAAGTCGTAAGACGACGTATAGGGGGTGACTCCTGCCCGGTGCTGGAAGGTTACGTGGAGGTGTTAGAGCTTGCTCGAAGCACTGAAACTAAGCCCCAGTAAACGGCGGCCGTAACTATAACGGTCCTAAGGTAATCAACACGGTTGCCCCTCACATCAGTGATGGTGTGAGTGGAACTGGCTATATGCTGGGAAATCTGAGTATCTCGCGGTACTAGTTCAGGGCTCATTCATGGGCGCTGAGCAGTGAAAATCCGACGAGTGCAGACAATCAGCAGGAAAGGCTTTGGAGCACTTATGTTCCCCTTATCCGGGGAAATACCGTTCCGAAGAATCCTCAGAGACTGTACGCCAGTCACCTCCTTTCCACAAGGAGATGAAGATACAGTCCGTTCTGCGCGGCGACGCGTAGAGGTCGATAGAAATAGTCGACCCGCCTGGGTCACACGCCCATAGAACGTGTGAGTAAACCCCAGGTCCAAGCCACACGCAGTTCAAAGGAAGTGTGGTTAGTAACAGATAGAGCGAAAGTCCTTGTCGGGTAAGTTCCGACCTGCACGACTGGAGTAACGAGTTGGGCGCTGTCTCAACGATGGGCTCGGTGAAATTGCAGTCTCGGTGAAGATGCCGAGTACCCGCGGTAAGACGGAAAGACCCCGTGCACCTTTACTACACCCTGATATTGGAATATGGAGCATTTTGCTCAGGATAGGTGGGAAGCTTTGAAGCGTCGGCTTTGGCCGGCGTGGAGCTAACCTTGAGATACCACCCTGAATGTTTTGTGTTTCTAACGGGTTGCCGTGAATCCGGCATCCGAACAGTGTCAGGCGGGTAGTTTGACTGGGGCGGTCGCCTCCTAAAGTGTAACGGAGGCGCCCAAAGGTTCCCTCAGGCTGAATGGAAACCAGCCGAAGAGTGCAAAGGCATAAGGGAGCTTGACTGCGAGACCCACAAGTCATGTCGGCTCGTCACATCCTGGGGCTGGAGTTGGTCCCAAGGGTTGGGCTGTTCGCCCATTAAAGTGGCACGCGAGCTGGGTTCAGAACGTCGTGAGACAGTTCGGTCCCTATCTACCGTGGGCGTTGGAGAATTGAGTGGAGTTGCCCCTAGTACGAGAGGACCGGGGTGAACAGTCCTCTGGTGTAGCAGTTGTTCTGCCAAGAGCATCGCTGCTTAGCTACGACTGGACCGGATAACCGCTGAAAGCATCTAAGCGGGAAGCCGACCACGAGATGAGTTCTCCCATCGCTTTAAGCGAGTAAGAGTCCTGGAAGACCACCAGGTTGATAGGCCAGCAGTGGAAGAGCGGTAACGCTTGTAGCTGACTGGTACTAATCGCTCGAGGGCTTGACGGATATTTTTACTTCTCTTCGGAGAAGCAAACATCACGCGATTTACGTTTTTCGGCTTCGTTTCTGAGTTGTGTTACAAAGGCTTGTGCAGTTTTCAGGGCCCGCGGGCGCCCGGCGTTCTAGACGCTTGCGGCAGCCACGTGCGGTTCCTTCCAATTTCCAGTGGTTATAGCGTCGGGGAAACACCTCTTCCCATTCCGAACAGAGCAGTTAAGCCCGACAGCGCCGATGGTACTTGTCTCGCAAGGGACCGGGAGAGTAGGACGCCGCTGGTTCTTCATTAGAAAGAACGCGAAGGAGCCGTCACTTATGTGGCGGCTTTTTTGTTGCCTGAAGCGCTCTGAACGAGCAGCACAATTTGCACTCTGTTGTCGAGATCGAGCTCCTCAAGGAGCCTCGAAACGTGGGCCTTTACCGTTGCAGCGCTCATGAGCAACTGCTCGCGATCTCCTGTGAGATTCCTTGACCGACGGCTTCGGCGACTTCGCGCTCACGCGGGCTGAGCTGATAAGAACGGCAACCCCAACTGGCCCCGCCGCGAACAGCCCGATGAGTTGCTTGGCGATTCCGGGCGAGAGCCAACTGTCGCCGGTCGCCACCGTGGAGATTGCGCGGTCGATGTCCTCCGGAGCGCTGCTCTTGAGTGAGTAGGTCTGAACTTCCGTCTCGCCGCCACGCTTCGACTGACGGAACCGCCTACTTCTTGACCAGAGACGACGGGTGCGACTTGAGCCAGCTGCGCAACGCGAAATACGCGGGGCGCGGCTTGCCAGTTACATCCATCAGGCCTGAGTCCCAGAGGTATGGCTTGCGCTTCAGCTGATCCGTTCCGTACCAGCTGTAGAGGTACACGCGCTTGATCCGTCGGTCGCCCAATGAGAGTTTCAGGCTGGCGCGGACGCCCTGCGCCGCGCGGCTGACGTTGGGGGAATAAACCGACCCCAGCGCCACGATGCCACCGACTTCTGTGAGCCAGACTTCTCCGGGAACGGCTTTGACGAACTTTCTCGTGTTGCTGTTGCGGTAAGAGCGATTGCGGTTCGCGTCGATGTAGCTGTGCAGACCCCAAAGCTTGGGCTTGTAGGCCGTCTTGCGGAACGCCGCGATCCAGGGCAGCATGTTGGGCTGGTCCAGAACGTCGGCCGCGACGATCTTGCAGTTCGTGCAGATCTTGCGCGCCGCGTTGTAGAACTGAGCCGCTCGCCTGGGGTAGTTCTTGGTCGGTTGCGAGCGGTGGTTCGCCTCGTTCCAAGGCGTGAAGGTTTTGAGCTCGGGGTAGTCCTTCCGCAAGTACTTCAGCGACTTCTGGAAGTTTGAGACTGATGGGAGCTTCGTCGGATAGCGCAGCGAACGGTTGAAGGCAATGTTCGGTTCGACGCCGGCGGCCTTGGCAGCTTCCATCCATGCCTTTAGGTCCGCCCGCTGAACGGGGTCGTAGCGGTAGTCGTACGGGATGATCTTACGTGCGATTTTCGTCTTCAGTGATACGTAATTGGGGTCGGTGAACATGGCGTAGCCGTTCTCGCCGATGCCGACGGTGGGGGCGTAGTTCTTGGCCGAGGCGCTGCCGCATCCTGCGGTCGCCAGAAGTGCGACTGCGAGGAGCCCGATAACTGAGGTGCGTGTGATTTGCCGAGTCATGTATTTCATTCAACCCGCGCTTACCCACGGTGTTGCTGTCTGATGCGTAGCTAGGCTCCGCTCAATGCCAGTGCAATACGTGATTGACGCGTTCGAGCGTGGTCCTTTCACCGGGAATCCGGCGGCAGTTGTGCCGCTCGAAGAGTGGCCCGAGGATTCGACACTTCGGGCGATCGCGGCGCAGAACAATCTTTCCGAGACTGCGTACCTGATCGATAGGGGCACGGTAATCGATCTTCGATGGTTCACGCCCTCACAGGAAATCGAACTTTGTGGTCACGCGACACTCGCGAGCGCTCACGCGTTGTATGCCGAACTCGGGGATTCGCGTGATGAGCTGCGGTTTCAGACGAGAGGGGGCGAACTGATCGTGACTCGTGACGGCGCTGGCTATCGGATGGACTTTCCGGCTGCGCCGCCGCGAGCGGAGCCGGTTGAGGCAGATGTGGCTCGCGCAGCGCTCGACTCGATCGGGCAAGATCTCGGTGAAGTGTTGGAGACGGACGGCTACCTGTTCGTCGTTCTGGAGGATCCGGCTGCGGTACGCGCTATTGAGGCAGACACGGCAGCGATCGCGAAGCTTCCGCGCGGGCACATCTATGCGTCGGCGCCGGGCGATGAGGGATTTGACATCGTCGATCGAGTGTTTGCGCCGGGAGTCGGGATACCCGAGGATCCGGCGACCGGTTCGGCGCACTGTTCATTCACGCCCTATTGGGCAGAGCGCCTCGGCAAGATTGAAGTGACGGCATTCCAGGCGTCTGAGCGCGGCGGGTACTTCAAGTGCCGGTGGCGCGAGCCTGACGGTCGCGTGGACCTGATCGGAAGCTGTCGAACGTTTCTGCGAGGCGAGATCAGCCTTTAGCCGCGAACGCGCTCTCGGGCCAGGGCGCGATCACGGGCGCGGGGGAGTGAGCACTCGATCTCGCGCTGGCGGGGGCGGGAACTCCACTCGATGTCGGTGGCCCAGATGTCGCGTGAGCGGACCTTTCGGCGTGGGAAGTCGGTGATGACTCTGTACTCGCCGAGGGTGGCGAAGTCCACCACCAGGTCGAGGCTTTTCACAAAACGATTTTCGGGGGAAGGCTTCATCAGTTCGATTCCTATCTGAGCTGGTCGACGGAACGTATGTTCGTATGTTGCGATTTGGCTCGGACGGAAAAAGCGAACAGTTGTTCGTGCCGCTAGTTTCTTCGCCGAAATGACCGAGGAACCCCTTGCACCCGCGGTTTGCGCGAGATGCAACGCTGCCATTGATCCGTCAGATCACTTCCAGGTGATGGCGACTGACGACGTGCGAACGGCAGTTCTTTGCCGATCGGAGCACATTGTTGCCTGGGTTTTGCGCGGGGCACAGTGGCAGGTCGATCGACCTTGGGAGATTGAGCCGGACACACGATCAGCGACGGGGGCGGTCAAAGTGAAGCGCGCGCGCTCCGGCCAGATCATCGAGCGAGATTTTGACAGCGCGGAAGAACTGCGCGCCTGGGCTTCGGCAGGCGCATTCTGGTCGCAGGAGTGATATTTCGATGAATGCGAAGGGTTGAGCCGGATGGCAGCCGAATATCCAACTGGTGACTGTTAGCCTAAAAAATTCACTCGAGAACGGCGTTGTCGAGCCCAAGGTGAGCCGGAGCGCTCGCCAGACACTTCGCCAAGGAGACCGCAAGGTGCAAAAGCTTGTAATCGAAGGCGGCCAGCCGCTGTCAGGGACGGTGATTCCGGCCGGTAACAAGAACGCCGCACTGCCGTGCATCGCGGCGGCGCTGCTCACCGACCAGGAAGTCGTGCTTGAGAACGTGCCGCGGATTCGCGACGTGGACGCGATGCTCGCACTGCTTGAGAATCTTGGAGTGACGATTGAGTGGCGAGACGATCACGAATTGGTGATGAACGCCTCGGGCGTAGACCACCAGGACGTTGACAAGGACCTCGCAAACAAGATTCGCGCGTCGTTCCTACTTGCTGGGCCGCTGCTCGCGCGCTTTGGTCGAGCGGAGATGCCTCCTCCTGGCGGCGACGTGATCGGGCGCCGCCGCCTCGATCCGCACCTCGATGCCTTTCGAGCGCTGGGCGCTGAAGTTGACGTGGACCGATGGATCACACTGTCTGCTCCGAACGGTCTCAAGCCATGTGATTTCATGATGGACGAACCATCCGTGATGGCCACGGAGAACGCATTGCTTGCCGCCGCCATGACTGACGGCGAAACGATCATTCGGAACGCAGCGAGCGAGCCGCACGTGCAGAACCTCGCGCGCATGCTCGAGTCAATGGGCGTACAGATCACCGGCATCGGCTCCAACGTGATGCACGTCCACGGCGCGACCCACCTCAGCGGAACGCGTCATCGCATCTCGCCCGATCACATTGAAGTCGGCAGCTTCATCGCCCTTGCGGCGGCCACCGGCGGAGAAATGCGCATCATGGATTCTGCGCCCGCCGACTTGCGAATGACTCGGCTCGGCTTTGAGCGACTGGGCGTGAAGATCGAATTCGACGGCGACGACACGATCGTTCCGGCCAACCAGGAAATGATCGTCAGGAACGATGCCGGCGAGATGATGCCGAAGATCGAAGACGGCCCGTGGCCGGCCTTTCCGGCCGACCTCACGAGTATTGCGCTCGCGCTTGCAACGCAGTCGCACGGCAGCGTGATGATCCACGAGAAGATGTTCGAGAACCGCCTCTTCTTCGTTGACAAGCTCGTCGCCATGGGTGCGAACATCACGCTTTGCGACCCGCACCGCGCAATCGTCATCGGCCGGGCCCGGCTCCGCGGTGAACGTCTTGAGAGTCCGGATATTCGTGCCGGTATGGCATTGCTCATCGCGGCGCTCTGCGCCAAGGGGACTTCTGAAATCGGCAACATTCGGCAGATTGACCGCGGCTACGAGAGCATCGATCAGCGACTGCGTGATCTCGGTGCTCATATCGAGCGCGTCTCTACCGAACCCGTTCACGCCTAGTCTTTCCAAGCGATGAGTTCGGCAGAAACCACCCAGTCGGGCGGCGCGAGCGCGCCTGAGACAATTCCGGTCCCAATGGGAACGCGCGATGTGCTGCCCGAAGAGATGGCAGAACTGCGCGAGATTTCTGGTCGAGCGCTGAAGGTTTTCACGAACGCTGGTTATGGTGAGATCGCGACGCCCGCCCTAGAGTACGAAGAGACGATGCGCCTCGCTGGCGCCGACGCAGCAGAAAACGTCTATCGGGTGCCTGACAAGGATGGCCAGGTCCTCACGCTGCGCTTTGACTCGACGGTTCCGATTGCCCGGCTTGCTGCAACGCGGTATCGCACCGTCGAGCCGCCACTTCGCTTCTGTTACATGCAGCACGTCTATCGCGCGATCGAGCCCAAGCGCGCCGAGTCGCGGCAGTTCCTCCAGATCGGGATGGAGCTGCTTGGGCTGCCGGCGCAAGCTGGCGACGCCGAGGCGATCGAGGTTCTTGTTTCGGTGCTGCGCGAGAGCGGACTGAGCGACTTCAAGATCGCCGTCGGCGACGTGAATTTCTTTGCCAAGCGCCTTGCTGCGGCCGGGATCATCGGCGCGGCCAAGGACCAGATTGTCCACGAAATGCACACTCGGGACCTCGTCGGCTACCGTCGCGAGCTTGCCACGAGCAGCGTCTCACCGGCCGATCAGGAGGCGCTCGAGGCGTTGGCGATTGCCCGCGGTGGTCGAGCCCTGCTCGAAGACGAGGGCGCCGAAGAACTTCTGAAGCTCGATGACCTCTTGGCGGCCGCCGACGTCGCCGACCAGGTGATCTACGACCTTGGTCTTGTGCGTCCGCTCAGCTACTACACCGGCACGGTGCTCGAGGTCTTTGCACCCAGCAGTGGATTCCCGCTCGGCGGCGGCGGACGCTACGACAATCTGGTCGGCCGCTTTGGTCGCGACCTCGCCGCGTTTGGTTTCTCGCTCAACCTCGAGCGGCTCCACCTCGCCGTTCTCGCAGAGCAGGAGACGAAATCCTGATGGCCGATCAGCGCGTGATTGCCGCAGTTCCGCGTGGGACGCTCATGCCGAAGAGCCTTGACCTGCTTGAAGGCATCGGTTACGACGTCACCGAAGTGCGTGAGAACGACCGCAAGCTGTTCTTCGACTCCCAGGGAATCATCACGATGCGTCCGAGCGACGTCGCGACCTACGTCGAGCGCGGCGTCGCAGACATCGGCATCGTTGGCAAAGACGTCCTGATGGAGCAGTCTGATCGCGATCTGTACGAGGTCCTCGATCTTGATTTCGGCGCCTGTCGCATGATTGTCGCCGTCGTCGAGGGCAACGAGCACGCCTCCGAGGAACAGCTTCGCCGTCGCGGTACGCTGCGCGTCGCCACCAAGTACCCGAAGATCGCCCAGAAGCATTTTGGCCAGACCGGGCGTCAGGTCGAACTGGTTGAAGTCAAGGGCTCGGTTGAGCTTGCCGCGATTGCCGGCATGGCCGACGCGATTGTGGACCTGACGGCGACGGGAATAACTCTTCGCGAGAATGGCCTCGTGATCACAGAAGAGATCGTCGAATGCACTGCGCGGTTGATTGTCAACCCGGGGGCGTATCGCCTGAAGTCCGAAGAGATCGACCGCGTGGTCGCGGAACTGTCCGCGCTCGTCGCGTTGAACGCGGAAGCCTGAGAGGGTTGACGCGTGCCGATCAAACGATTCAGTTCGGACGCAACCGCGAGCGACATTCGCGCGCTCTCACCTGATCCGCCGGTCGAAGCAGTTGCCGAGATCCTCGCCGCCGTCAGATCACGCGGCGACGAAGCGCTGTTGGAATTCGAGACGAAGTTTGGCGGCGCGGTCGCAGTTGGGAAGATCCGTGTTGCCCAGGAAGCGATCGACGCCGCGCCGGGAAGAGTCGACATCGATCTGCTTCAGGCGCTCAAGCTCGCGATCGGCAACGTGCGCGAAGTTGCCAGTGCGCACTTGAGCGATAAAGAGTCCGTCACGCTTCCTCAAGGGCACAGGGTCTCGTACCGGACTATTCCGTTGAGTCGTGCTGCGGCCTATGTGCCCGGTGGCCGCGGGTCGTATCCGTCAACCGCCGTGATGTGTTTGACAACCGCGGTCGCCGCCGGGGTAGGAGGCGTCTGCGTGCTGAGTCCTGCGCGCGAGCACGGCGAAGTGGACGGCGCGGTACTTGCTGTCTGCTCCTTGCTCGGGGTGGACGAGGTCTATGCGATAGGCGGCGCGCAGGCGATTGCGGCCGCGGCTTATGGAACTGAAACGATCCCAGCTGTCGACGTCATCGTCGGACCTGGCAATTCGTACGTACAGGAAGCCAAGCGGCAGCTCGTCGGCCGAGTCGGTATCGATTCAGTGGCCGGGCCGAGCGAGCTCGTGATTGTCGCTGATGCGTTTGCCGACCCGGAACTCGTGACGCTCGACCTCAAGGCACAGGGAGAGCACGGGCCCGACTCGCTGGTCGCATTGATCTCCAATGACGACGAACTGCTCGATGTGGTTGCGCGCGGCTGCGAAGACATTGGCGCTGAGCTCGCTCTCGTTCGGGTCGAAGACCTGCACCGCGCGGTCAGTCTTGCCGACGAGATTGCCCCGGAGCACTTGCAGCTGATGGTGAAGGCCGGTGTCGCCGACGAACTGGCCGTCGGGATCCGTAACGCCGGCGCTCTGTTCCTTGGCAGTAACGCGGCAACGGCCTTTGGGGACTACGTAACAGGCTCCAACCACGTGCTTCCGACCGGTGGCGCTGCGCGCTATGCCGGAGCATTGTCGGTGGCGACTTTCCGCCGCCGAATGGCCGAGGTGAAGGTCTCAGACGGAGCCGTCGGCCCGCTTGCAGATGCAGGAGCGACGATTGCGCGCGCAGAAGGTTTCATCTGGCACGCAAAATCGATGGAGGCCCGTAAACGTGACTGATCAGAAACGCAGTGCTGAGCTGACGCGCAAGACCGGCGAGACCGATGTCTCGCTCGCGCTTTCCCTGGACGGGGACGGCGCAGGCTCGCGTGACACCGGCGTCGGGTTCCTCGACCACATGCTTGACCTCTTCGCTCGCCACGGTCACTTTGACCTGCAGGTCGATGCAACCGGGGACCTCAAGACCGGTGCGCACCACACGGTCGAGGATGTCGGCATTGTTCTGGGCCAGGCTCTGGACGAGGCGCTGGGAGATCGCTCCGGCATCACTCGTTACGCCACAGCAACCATTCCGATGGATGAGGCCCGCGCCACCACAAGCATTGACATCTCGGGTCGTCCGTTCGTCGCATTTGAGGATGGAGGGCTTACGCCTGGACTGATTGGCGACTTCGACGCCGAACTCACAGAAGAGTTTCTGCGCGCGCTGGCAAACAACGCGAATCTTACCCTGCACGTCACGGTCGAGGCCGGGACGAATACTCACCACATTGTTGAAGCCATCTTCAAGTCGCTCGCCCGCGCACTCAGGGCTGCCGTGGCCATCGATCCCGATCAGCACGGAGTACCTTCAACAAAGGGCACGCTGACTGACTGACTCGGTGGCGACCCGGCGACGCAATGACTGCCAATGCCTAAATGACACAGCAGACGCTGGAAACATCTGATGCAGAAATAGCGATTCTCGATTACGGAATGGGAAACCTCCGTTCCGTCGAGAAGGCGCTCGAGCACGTCGGTGTGCGCGCGCCGATTGTCTCTGAAGCCGACGCAGCTCACGCGGCCGATGGGCTGATCCTTCCGGGGGTTGGCGCCTTCCCGGAGGCGATGCGCCGCATCCGCGAAGCTCACTACGACGAGCTGATTCCCGAGTTCTTGGCCAGCGGTAAACCGGTGCTTGGCATCTGTCTCGGAATGCAAGTTCTCTTTGAAAGCTCGAGCGAGCACGAAGGCTCGTGGGGGCTAGGCCTGTTGCAGGGTCGCGTCGATGTCCTCGACGCAGGCGATCTCAAGATTCCACAACTCGGCTGGAACGCCGTGCGTTGGGCTCGATCCTCGCCCCTGATCGACGGTCTTCAGGACCCGTCCTACTTCTACTTCGCGAACTCCTACTCTGTACGGGTCGTCAATCGCGGCGATCTGCTTGGCGAGTCCGACTACGGCGCGCCGTTCACCGCCGTTGTCGAGAAGCCGCCGCTGTACGGCGCTCAGTTCCACCCAGAAAAGTCGAGCACGCACGGGCTGCGCATGCTGGCAAACTTCGCAAAGATCTGCGTCGACGTCAAGGCCGAAGCGCTCAGCAAGTGATCCTCTTTCCGGCAGTCGACATCCGCCACGGACACGCCGTGCGCCTGACCCAGGGCGACTACGACCGCGAACAGATCTACAACGACGACCCGCTGGCGGCGGCCGAGGTCTGGACCTCCCAGGGCGCGACGCATCTTCATGTAGTGGATCTCGACGGCGCGCTTCACGGTGAACGGCGCAATCTCGACCATCTGACGCGAATCGCTATGGGCACCGGCCTTCCCGTGCAGTACGGCGGCGGGCTGCGCGATATTGAGGCCGTCGGCGCAGCATTCGAAGCGGGCGCCTGGCGTGCGGTGATCGGCACGGCCGCGTTTCGAGACCGTGCGCTCGTAGAAGCAGCCGTGGGCGAGTTCGGCGACCGGATAGTGGTCTCGGCAGATGCACGCGACGGTCGTATCGCGGCGCAGGGCTGGACCGAGGCGACGGACCTTGCTGCCACCGATGCCGTCACGGAGTTACGGGCCGTCGGGGTGAAGACTTTCGTCTACACCGACATCGCTCGTGACGGGATGCTTGTCGGTACTGATCTCGAGGGCATGCGCACGATTTCGGCCGCCGCCGGCGACGCAAACGTGATCGCTTCTGGTGGCGTCGGGGAGCTGGCTGATTTGCAGAAGCTCGTCGAGCTGGACCTTCCGAACCTCGAAGGCGTGATTGCCGGCAAGGCGCTGTACGAGAGGCGCTTCACCCTCGGTGAAGCGATGAATACGCTCTAGGACATGCCGCCGCTCAAACGCATAATTCCCTGCCTCGACGTCGACAACGGCCGTGTTGTCAAGGGCACGAACTTCGTGGACCTGCGCGATGCGGGCGACCCGGTTGAGCTGGCCGAGCGCTACGACGAAGAGGGTGCCGACGAGGTCGTCTTCCTCGACATCACAGCGACGTCGGATGACCGCGAGACGATCGTCGATCTTGCGCGCCGGGCGGCCGACAATGTGTTTATTCCCTTCACGATCGGCGGCGGGATCCGCTCGGTCGAGGATGCTCAGGCAGTCCTTGACGCAGGCGCCGACAAAGTGGCAATCAACTCCGCTGCCGTCAAGCGCCCCGGGCTGATCAGCGAAATGTCCGAGGTTTTTGGCAGTCAGTGCGTGGTGCTCGCTATCGATGCCAAGCACACCGGCCACACCGCTGGCGGTCGTTCCGGATGGGAAGTATTCACCGCTGGCGGACGCACCGAAACTGGTCTCGATGCCGTGGCCTGGGCGCTCGAAGGCGTCAGGCGCGGGGCCGGCGAGATTCTGCTCACGAGTATGGATCGCGACGGGACCAAGGACGGCTACGACATCGACCTGACCCGCACCGTGGCCGATGCCGTTTCGGTGCCGGTCATTGCCTCGGGCGGCGCCGGCACGCTTGCCGACATGGTTGCCGGCGTCTCAGAGGCCCACGCAGACGCCGTGCTGGTCGCTTCACTCTTTCACTTCGGCGAGTTCACGGTCTCTCAGGCCAAACACGCGATGCAGGACGCCGGGATAGACGTTCGGATGGTCGAGTCCGAGCACGTCACGACCAGATGAGTCAGTTCTTCTTGTTTCTGGCGGCTCGTCGTATCGCCGCGCGACGCTCCTTGGCCTCGCGGGCATACGTGCTCGTCTTGACGAGCGCACTGATCGACTCGTAGCCCGTCCAGTAGAGGCGGCGTCCATCGGAGATGACTGGGTTGTAGGCGCCACTGCCGCGGGCGAAAACGCGCTTGCCCGACCTGGTCGAGAGCCCGTACGTGTTGGTTGTGTCGATCGTCGAGAAGTAGACGACCTGGCCGACCACGGTCGGTGCGCCGGAGATCTCACCGCCGGAGTCGTGGGTCCAGCGTGTATTGCCGTTGGCGGCATTCAGCGCGTAGAAAGTTCCTGAGTAGGAACCGAAAAAGACCGTCGGGCCGATGCCCTTGACGTTGTCGACCGCCGCGGCGCCGTAGACGTAGGAACCTGTTCCGCGCGACCAACCGAGCCTTCCGTTCTCGCTGGAGAACGAGTACATCTTGCCGTCGGTGTTGCCGATATAGACGCGACCATAGGCAACGGCCGGCGTCGCATAGAAGTTGCCCGAGCCAAACCCAAATCGCGCACCACTTGTTGAGCTGCGCCAGACCTGGCGGCCGTTCGACGCCCGCACCGCGTGCACGGTTCCGCCATATGCGCCAACATAGAGCTTGCCGTTGGCATACGCCGCGCCGCCCTTTATCGCGCCGCCCGCGTCGTAGGTCCATTCCGTGCGTCCGTTGCTCGCACGCAGGCGGTAGAGTTTGCCACTCTCGGATCCAAAGATCACGCTGTCCTCGATGATCAGCGGCGAGGATTCGCTGCGCGAGCCGAGCTTCTTTGCCCATTTGATGTTGCCGGTCTTGGCGCTCATCGCGACGATTCGCCCGCTCAGCGTGACCACGAAAATGCGACCGTCGGAATAGGCAGGCGACGCCGCGGACAACTTGCCGATCTTGTGCGTCCACAGTTGGCGACCGGTCTTGGCATCGATCGCGTAGACGCGGGAGTCCTTGCGCACGACGTAGAGCACTCCGCGCACGAGGATCGGCGAAAACTCCAGCAGCTGGTTGGCGCTGAAACGCCACAGCGGCCTGAACGGGGGCGAGAGCGTCGGAGTGAAGGCCCGTGTTCGGGCAGCTTTGAAGCCGTAAACAGGCCAGGAGAAGGTCTCTTCTCGGATTGACAGCTCTTTGCGTTCAGTCGGCGGCTTAAACTCGACGTTCGAGTTCGTCACGTCGTTGTTTCGTCCGGCAATCCAGATGTACAAAACCGCCACGAGGACGCCAAGCCCGAGAACGAGCGAGGCGAATCGCACCAAACCGTCTACGCGTTTTTTCGGCACATGGCGAAGATAGGCGCACCAGCAGTCCATCCATCCGAATCCACCCCGGAGCACAATGCCTTACCTCCCCGAAGTCAAGACTGAAGCGCTCCGCACGTTGCCGGGGGTGCCCGAGCTGTTGTCGGCGGTGTCCGACAGACCCGGCACGTACCTGGTTGGCGGGGCCGTGCGCGACCTGATGCTCGGCTTTGCGCAGTTTGACTACGACGTGGTGGTCGAAGGCGACGCCGGCGAGCTGGCCGACCTCCTGGTCGAGCGAATCGGCGGAACGGTCAAGCGCCACGCGCGCTTCATGACAGCAAACTTTCGCTCAACTGATGGCGCGCTATCGATCGACGTCGCATCGGCGCGGACCGAGACGTATCCCGCACCAGGCACGCTTCCCATGGTCGAGCCTGCCGACCTTGAGCACGACCTCGTTCGTCGTGACTTCACCGTTAACGCGATGGCACTGGCGATCTGGCAAGACCGCTTTGGCGAACTCTTCGAATTTCCTGATGCCAACTCTGACCTGCTCGCGCGCGTCCTGCGAGTAACGCACGACGACAGCTTCATCGACGACCCCACTCGGCTGCTTCGCTTGCTCAGATATGGAGCTCGCCTCGGCTTCACGGCCGAACCTCACACCGAAGAGCTCGCGCGCGCAGCCGTCGATGCAGGCGCGCCGGCGACGGTGTCCGGAGGACGAATCCGTGATGAGTTGCTCGACCTGCTCGCCGAGCGCTCTGCCGTGGTCGGGGTGGAGTCGATGCACGCGCTCGGGCTCGACCGTGCGCTCCACGACAAGTTTGACGCCGACGAGTATGTGATCGCCCGCGCGAGCAACGAGCAGGTGGACGGCCTGCGGCAGGAGCTGCTTCTGCTTGCGCTCTGCTCGCGCGCGATGGATGAGGCGACGTTGGCCGAATGGCTCGACTATCTGAAGCTGTCGCGCAAAGACACTGAGCTCGTCGCTCAGGCCGTGGCTCGCGGACCGGAACTTCTGGCAGAACTCGCCGCTGCCGACTCAACCGCGGCAGCCGACGCGCTCCTACGCCCGCTGCACGCCGAAACGATCGTTTTCGCGCTCGCGCTGCCGGCGGCCGATCGCGAAGCCTCGGAAATCGCGCGTGGCTGGCTCGAAGCGCGGAGCGGCGGGAAGCTAGAGATCAGCGGCGCCGACCTGCGCGACGCCGGAGTGGGAGAGGGCCCGGTCATCGGCCGGGCATTAGCCGAGACTTTGGAAGCCACGCTAAATGGGGCGATCGAGGGCCGCGATGCCCAGCTCACCTTCGCATTGGCACAAGCGCGTCGCGAGAGCTGATCTCCGTGTTTGAGGTTCCACTTCCAGGCGCAAGGGCGCTGTTTACCACTCGGCTCGGCGGGTCGAGCGCGGCTCCGTACGACTCCCGAAACCTTGGGTTGCTGACCGACGACGATGAGACGGTCGTGCGCCGCAACATCGATCAGCTTAAGAGTGAATTCGAATTGTCGACGATGCAGTTGCTCCAACAGGTACACGGCGGCGAGATCGAACACGTCTCGTCGGCGACTACCGGAACAATCCCGATCGCCGACGGCGCGATCACCACTGAGCGTCTCCACGGTCTGCTGATCACGGGCGCTGATTGCCCGGCCGTCATGCTCGCTTCCGAGAATCGACTGGCAGCGCTTCACTGCGGCTGGAGGCCGGTGGCCGCAGGAATCATCGAGTCTGCGGTCGCGCATTTCAATGGCGAAGAGATTCACGCCGCGATCGGACCCGGAATCTGCCAGGAACACTTCGAAGTAGGCCCAGAGGTGATCGACGCGATGGGAGTGGACGGACCAGCGCACTCCGCGGGTCGTCGGCTGGACCTGACGGGGATCATCGGGACTCGGCTGAAGCGCGCGGGGGTTGGCAACGTACACGTTGTCAATCGCTGCACGCACTGCGAACCCGAGTACTTCTTTTCCCACCGACGTGACAACGGCTTGACCGGGCGGCAGGCGGGCGTTGCATGGCGAATCTGAGCGCCGACCTCGAAACCGTCAAGCGGAATCTCGATCGGGTTCGCTCGGGGGTGGCTGATGCGTGCGACCGCGCTGGCCGCAATCCAGACGAGGTGAGCATTTGCGTTGCGACCAAGTACGTTGAGCCCGACGCGATGGACGTGTTGCGCGAGGCCGGGATCGAGATCGCGGCCGAGAACCGACTTCAGGACATGATCGCCAAACAAGAGCGCTTCGGCGACGACTTCGAATGGCACTTCATCGGCGCGATCCAATCGCGCAAGGTTCGGGAGATCGCCGGGCGTGTGAGCACCATTCATTCGCTGGGCACAGAATCGGCGCGCGAAAAGCTGGCCGACCTCGACGCAGCCGCGCCTCGATTGCTCGTCCAGGTGAACGTTTCCGGGGAAGAGTCGAAGCAGGGTGTCGCGCCCGACGATCTGGGCGCATTCATTTCGGCGACGCCCCAGACGGTGTCCGGGCTGATGACGATGCCCCCGCTCACGTGGCATCCCGAAGGCGCACGTCCGCATTTCGCGCGACTCAGATCGCTTGCACAAGCGCACGGTCTGGACGACCTCTCGATGGGCACAAGTCAGGACTTCGGGGTCGCAGTTGAAGAGGGCGCAACACTGATCCGCGTGGGATCGGTGCTCTTTGATCCCTCAAACAAATAGGATTCCACGAAGGAGATCGCCTCAAACGGGCGAAACCGCTGCATATGGCTGTCAAAGACAAATGGCACACCGCTCTGGTTTACTTCGGTCTTGCCGAAGCCAATCACGACTACTACGACGACGAAGAGGTCTACGACGACGGGTATGAACCCGAAGCCGAACTCCAGGAGTCGTACGCCGAGCGCCCGAACGTGCGCCGCATCAGCTCCCGTCGCAAACGCGACGACTTCGACGACATTTTTGCCGAGGACGTCGGCGACACGCCGACACGCACGCTGAAGTCAGTCGGTCCCAAGGCCGGCAACAGCGGCCAGATGCACTTTTCGGCGCCCCAGAGCTTTAACGAGGCCCAACAGATCGCCGACAAGTTCAAGAACCAGGTCCCGGTGATCCTGAATCTTCAGGAGACCGACACCGACATGGCCAAACGCCTGATTGACTTTGCGAGCGGTCTGACTTACGCGCTCGACGGTGGGATGCAGCGCATCGCCGACAAGACCTTCCTGCTCACTCCGCGCAACGTGCACTTCTCTGCCGAGGAGCGTGCTCGGTTGATGGAGCGCGGTTTCTTCAACCAGGCCTAGGTCTTTTCGCGCAGCCATGCAGCTCGGTTTTATCGGCAGTGGCAACATGGCGCGGTCGCTTGCTCTTGGGCTTGGCGAACCGGCCCTGTTCAGCGACAGTGGCTCTGGCCGCGCCAAGCTGCTTGCGGCGCAGACCGGCGGAGAGTCGCTGGCAACGGTCGAGCTAGCTTTGCGCGCAGACGTCATCTTTCTCTGCCACAAGCCGAAGCAGCTTTCCGAAGTCGCCACGCAGATCTCAGATTTTTCCGGGACGATTGTTTCGGTTCTTGCGTCAACTCCGCTCGCGGCACTGCGGGAGGCCTACCCGAGTGCCAAGGTCGTGCGCACGATGCCCAACATTTCGGTTGAGTTCGGCGAGGGCGTATTCGCAGTTGCCGCGGAGGGCGACGACGTCCCGGAACTGATCGACAAGTTCAATCGCCTCGGACTGGTCATCCAGACCCCTGAAGAACACTTCGAACTCGTCACCGCGATCGGCGGTTGCGCACCAGCGTTCTTTGCGCTGTTTGCCAGCGAGCTGATCTCCGCAGCAGTCAAACGTGGCCTCGATCCCGCGCAGGCCAAGGAAGTCGTGAACGAAACCCTTCGCGGCACTGGGACGGCACTGCGGTCCAACGGGGTCGATCCCGACGCTTTGATGACGGCCGTCGCCTCGCCCGGCGGACTGACCGAACGTGCTCTCGAAAGTTTCGATCACTCGGGCCTACGGACCGCCGTCGATCGCGCGGTCGCTACCGTCCTCGGCGAATGAGCCTTGCAATCACGCGAGTCGACGTCGCGAGCTACGTCAGTGCCCTGGTCTGGATCTATTCGGTCCTGATCCTTATTCGCATTCTTCTTACGTGGGTTCCGCGCATGCCAGAAAACGCGGCCCTGCGCACTGTTGTCGGCTTCGTTGAGGACATCACCGAGCCCTACCTTGCGCTCTTCCGGCGCTTGATTCCGCCGCTGCGCGGTGGGCCCGGGCTGATCGACATCAGTCCGATCATCGCGATCTTTGCGTTGGTGCTCATCGGCTCGCTCGTCACCAGCCTGATCCAGGGCTGATCCGATGGAGCCTGCTCCGTTGCCTGAGTGGCTGAGTGACGCTCCCGGTGGGAGTCAGTTGCTTGTCCGTGTCACGCCCCGTTCGGGGACCAACTCAATTGCTGAGCCGCGTGGCGGCCGTTTGCTGCTCCGCGTGACCGCCGCTCCCGAGGATGGGAAGGCGAACGCTGCTGCCTGCAAACTGATCGCAAAGGCGCTTCGCATTGGCAAAACGAGCGTCGCAGTGAAAGTCGGCGAGGCAGCTCGCGACAAGACCCTGAGCATTGATGGTCTCAGCGCGGCTGAGGTGGCAGATGCGCTGGCGTCCTGATCGCGCACTCCTCACCGCCGCTGCGGTCGTCGCATTTGAACAGTGGACAAAGTGGTTGGCCTTCAGTCAGCTGACGCCAGGCGAGAGCGAATCCGTGTTTCCGGGCGTGAGCCTCGGTCAGACTCGCAACGAAGGCATCGCCTTTGGCTTCTTTGCCGGGCAGCCGTGGCTTGTGTTCAGCCTGATGGCAGTCGCGCTCGCCGTCCTGATCTGGTTTTACCTGCGTCATCGCGGTCGGCCGGGCCTGTGGCTCGCCACGGGATTGCTGCTCGGCGGTGCGATCGGCAATGCGATCGACAGGATTTCCGCAGGGTACGTACGCGACTTCATCGAACTTCCGCGCTTCCCATCATTCAATCTGGCCGACGTCGCGATCACGTTCGGAGTGATCCTCCTGGTGCTGACGGTCGAACAGAATCCGCGTGAAGACGAAGAGAGCGATGCGAGCCCCGTCGAAGATTGAACTGGTCGTCGTCGGCGAGCAGGCCGGCGAACGCCTCGATCGCGTCATCGCTGTCATGCCGGAGGTTGGATCCCGTGCGCAGGCCGCGAGGCTGATCGAGCAGGGCTTGGTTGCATTAGATGGCGAGACGGCGCGAAAGAGCGAGCGGGTTGAGGAAGGGGATGTCATCGTCGTCGAGCTCGCAGAGGCGACCGTGGGCAACCCGAGCGAGCCGGCGGTGCCGTTCGAGATCATTTACGAGGATTCGTCGCTGTTGGTCGTGGATAAGCCCAGCGGCCTGGTGGTGCATCCCGCCCCCGGGAACCGAACGGGAACGCTCTCGCAGGCGCTGATCGGACTGGCCGGGGGTGGGGATCCAGAACGCCCCGGGATCGTTCACAGGCTTGACAAAGAGACCTCTGGTCTGCTCGTGGTTGCGCGCAACGACGACGTCCTGCGAGCGCTGCAGAAAGCTCTTCAGGCGCGCGAGATCACTCGCCGATACACAGCGCTCGTCCGTGGTCGGGCTGAGTCTGCGAGCGGGACGATCGATGCACCGCTGGGTCGCGACCGGCGCAACCCAGAAAACATCTCGATCCGCATGGACTCCGAAAGAAGGGCAGTCACGCATTTCGAGGTCGTCGAGGAGATCGGCAACCGAAGCCTGTTGCACGTGTCTCTTGAGACCGGGCGGACGCATCAGATTCGCGTTCATCTGGCGGCGATCGGCCTACCGGTTTGCGGTGATCCGACGTATGGCATTTCCAATGATCTCGGACTCGAGAGGCAGTTCCTGCACGCCAGTGCGCTCAGTTTTCGTCATCCGGTGAGCGACGAGCCGATGAGCTTTGGTTCGCCACTGCCGCCGGATCTTGCACATGCACTCGAGCTGGCCAGGGCCGACGGCTAAACTTCGCGGACTATCTACCCGTGCCATCTGACTGGGTTCGATCCCAGACACAAGGTCGTCAGAGCGGACACTCCTGCTGAGCAGTGCAATCAAGTTGCAGCGTCTCGGTGAATCGCAGGGCACGGATCGTTTACATCATTCATTCAAGGAGCTTTATATGGCCGCGCCAGGACTGGCGTCGTTCAGCAACGACGCCCCTGACCTAAAAGACCTGCTGCAGGCTGGAGTCCATTATGGACACCAGACCCGTCGTTGGAACCCAAAAATGCGTCGCTACATCCACGGCGAGGCCGGTGGCATCTATGTCATCGACCTGATCCAGACCGAGCAGCTGCTGACCGAAGCAAGCAAGTTCGTCGGAGACATCGCCCGTCGTGGCGGAACCGTGCTGTTTGTCGGCACCAAGAAGCAGGCCCGTGACGCCGTGGCAGAGATTGCCGGCGCCGCGAAGATGCCTTACGTCAACCACCGTTGGCTCGGTGGTGTCCTGACGAATTTCCAGACGATCAACCAGCGCATCAAGCGCTTGCACCAGCTCGAGGCCCAGAAGGCCGAAGGCAAGCTCGAGCTTCTCCCGACCAAGGAGCGCATCAAGGCCCTCAAGGAGCTCGTCAAGCTCAACGCGAACCTCGGTGGCGTCAAGGACATGACTCGTCTTCCGGACGCCGTCGTGGTTGTCGACGTCAACGCCGAAGAGATCGCCGTCAAGGAGGCCAACCGCCTTCGTATTCCGGTCGTCGCGCTGGTTGACACCAACTGCGACCCGGACCCGATCGACTACGTCATTCCGGGAAACGACGACGCAATCCGTTCCTGCAAGGTCATTCTCGGCGCCCTCGGCGCCGTGATCAGCGACCGCCACGGTCAGTGGCAGGCAGAGTTTGAGGCTCAGAAGGCCGAAGAGGCCGAGCGTCGCCGCAAGGACGACGAGGCAAAGGCCGCCAAGGAAGCCGAAGAGAAGGCCAAGCGCGAAGCTGCGAAGGCCGCAGGTGAGCCTGTTCCGGAAGAGCTCCCGGAGGCAACCTGGGTCGGCGACGCCCCCAAGGAGGACCCCGAGATCCCGCAGCGCGGCGGACGCGGTGGTCGTGGCGGTCCGGGTGGACCGGGCGGTCGCGGCGGCCAGGGCAAGGGCGGACCGAGTGGCCAGTCAGCTCCTGCCGAAGCCAAGCCCGCTGAATCCAAACCCGCTGAGCCGGCTGCTGAAACCGAGAAGAGCGAAACCGCTTCCACTGAGGAGAAGAGCTAGCCATGTCAGCAACAATTACCGCTTCAGACGTGAAGGCACTCCGCGACCAGACCGGCGCGGCGATGATGGACTGCAAGAAGGCTCTGGTCGAGTCCGACGGCGACATCGAGAAGGCGCTCGAGGCGCTGCGCATCAAGGGTGCGGCTTCTGCCGCCAAGCGCGGCGACCGTGAGGCATCAGAAGGCCTGATAGCCGACTACATCCACGCCAACGGACGCATCGGCGTGCTCGTCGAGATCAACTGCGAGACCGACTTCGTTGCCCGCAACGACGACTTCGCTGCGTTCGCGCAGGACATCGCGCTGCACATCGCGGCCGCGGCGCCGGAGTACGTCACCGAGGAAGAAGTTCCCCAGGAGCACAAGGACGCCGAGGCCAAGATCTTCGCCGAGCAGGCAGCAGACAAGCCCGACAACATCCGCGAGAAGATCGTCGAAGGCAAGCTGAACAAATGGCTCGAGGAAATCGTGCTGATGAAGCAGACGCACGTGAACCCCGAGAAGCACGACGGCAAGTCGATCGAGGAGATCCGCACCGAGTTCGCCGCCAAGACCGGTGAAAACGTCGTTATAAAGCGCTTCGCGCGATTCCAAGTCGGCGCGTAGGCACCGTGGCGCGTAAGCTGGGTTTGCATGGCTGAAGCCGCGTTTTCAAGGGTCCTTCTAAAACTCTCCGGCGAGGCCCTTCAGGGCTCCGGGGAGTACGGCGTTGACCCCGATCGTCTCGATTCCGTCGCAAAGCAGATCCACGATGTCGCCGAGCGTGGCGTCGAGATCGGCATCGTTGTCGGCGCAGGGAACATCTACCGCGGCATGAGTGGTGCGGCCGCTGGCATGGATCGCGCTTCGGCCGATTACATGGGGATGGTCGCCACGGTGCTGAACGGTATCGCCCTGCAGGACGCGTTGGAGCGCCAGGGCACCCACACCCGGGTGCTCAGCGCAATCACCATGGCGGAGGTCGCAGAGCCGTACATCCGGCGCCGCGCGATCCGGCACCTCGAAAAGAAGCGCGCCGTGATCTTTGCCGCCGGCACCGGAAACCCATTCTTCACCACGGACACAGCTGCCGCCCTGCGCGGCCTTGAGATCCGTGCTGATGCGATCCTGATGGCCAAGAACGGAGTGGAGGGTGTGCTCGATTCCGATCCGCGCGAAAACCCCGACGCGAAGTTGATCAGGGACATAACGCACCAAGAGGCGATCGCCAAGGAACTCAAGGTCATGGATGTGACGGCGCTGTCACTGTGCATGGACAACCGCCTCCCGATCTATGTTTTCAACATGAACGACGAACAGAACATCACGCGCATCATCGAAGGCGAGCGCGTGGGAACGGTGGTCAGCACATGAGCGACGAACTGATCGAGGCCCTGCTTTCCGACGCGGGCGAACGCATGCAGAAGTCCGTGGAGAATTCCCGTGACAAGCTCGCGACGGTGCGCACAGGTCGTGCGAGCCCTGCGTTGCTCGAGCGCGTGTCAGTCGATTATTACGGCACCCAGACACCGATCAACCAGATGGCGAACATCGCAGCGGCCGAAGCGCGACTCCTTACGATTTCGCCCTATGACAAGAGCGCACTACCGGCTATCGAGAAGGCGATCATGGAGTCTGACCTCGGCCTGACTCCGAACAACGACGGCAATGTCGTACGAATCCAGATCCCCGAACTGACAGAAGAGCGCCGCAACGAGATGGTCAAGCAGGCCCGTCACCTGGCCGAAGAAGGCCGCGTCTCGATCCGCAATGTCCGCCGCGACATCATGCAGGAGCTCAAAGAGCTGCGCACGAGTGGCGACGTTGGCGAGGATGACGAGAAGCGTGGCGAGGACGACCTTCAGAAGCTGACCGACAAGCACGTCGGTGAAGTGGACGCCCAGTTGGCGCACAAAGAGACCGACCTGCTCGAGGTCTGATGTCTGACACGCCCCGCGGCGACCATTCACAGCGTGCGCGCTGCGTCGCCATCATCATGGACGGGAACGCGCGCTGGGCCCAGCAACGTGATCTGCCCGTGCTCGACGGACACCGCGAGGGTGCCCAGGCGCTCAAGCGTACGGTCAAGGACGCCGTCAGACACGACCTTGACGAGCTAACGGTGTTCGCCTTCTCCACCGAGAACTGGTCACGTCCGGAGGACGAGGTCCGCGGCCTGATGGCGATGTTCGCCGAATTGATCCGCAGCGAGACACCTGAGCTCAAGGAGCAGGGCGTGCGAGTGCAATTCATTGGCCGTCGCGATGGCTTGAGCGCTGAACTCCGCGACATGATGGATTGGGCAACCGAGGAAACTGCTTCGCTGAAGCGATTGAAGCTTTACGTCGCCTTCAACTATGGCGGTCGCGCCGAACTGCTCGACGCCGCGCGCCGTTTCGACGGCGAGACCGAGGAAGAATTTGCCGCACTGCTCTACGCACCGGACATGACAGATCCCGATCTCGTCATCCGCACCAGCGGCGAGCGTCGACTTTCCAACTACCTGCTCTGGCAGACCGCCTACTCAGAGCTGCACTTCACGGACGTGTTGTGGCCCGACTTTGACGAGGAAGTGCTTGTCGGTGCATTACGCGAATTCGAATCACGGGGGAGGCGTTTTGGTGCCCGCTGAGCGCGGCACGCCGCCCAGGCGACGTCCCAGGTCGCCTTCGCGGGTAGGCGGGTCGCACATTGCTGCTCGCGTCGCGGTAGCTGTGCCGGCAGGGCTCGTCGCGTTGTTCAGCATTGTCACATCGCCAGAAACGCTGGCGATCTTTGTTCTGGTGGTCGGAGCGATCGCCCTGCATGAGTTCTACGCGCTCAGCTACTCCGTCCAGCCGATCCGGTTCGCTGGATTCGTAACGTTCGGCGCGCTCGTCGCCTCGGGACTTTGGGGCGATCAGTTCCAGCTCGTCACAGTGATCGCAGCCGCTTTCGCGCTCGTATTCCTGCTCAGTGCGCTCACCGGCCCACGAAAGAACGCAACCTTCGGGATGGCTGCGACGCTGTTCGGCGCCTTTTGGATCGGTATCCCGCTCGCACACGCCCTCTGGCTTCAGCAGCTCCCGCACGGAGAGATGATCATCATCGACATCCTGCTGGGAACGTTCTTGGGCGACACCTTCGCGATGTTCGGCGGCAAGCTGTTCGGTCGCACAAAGATGGCACCGGGTCTCTCGCCCAACAAAACGATGGAAGGCCTCGCGATCGGAATGGTCGGCGCGACTGCGACGGTGTGGTTCGCTGGCCTCTACCAGGATTGGATCACAGGGCAGAACGCACTCCTTCTTGGTCTAGCGGTCGCCGTGACTGCACCACTCGGAGACCTTTTCGAGAGTTACATCAAGCGAGACTTCGGCGTCAAGGACAGTGGGCGCGCGTTTGGCGCTCACGGCGGAGCGATGGATCGCGCAGACGCTGCCCTGTTCGTTCTGGTCGTGGGCTACTACGTGTGGTTCGTGATGGCCCCCTCTTGACCTAGCCTTCGCTCGATGCGCAAAGTCCTGATACTCGGTTCGACTGGATCGATCGGCACACAGGCGCTCGACGTGATCGAGCGCAATAACGAGCTGATCGTCGTCGGCCTTTCTGCCGGCAGCGACCACGTCGCACTGCTCGAACAGGCGCACCGCCACCGGGTTGAATCGATCGCGCTCGCAAGCCCCGATGCCGCCGCACTGGCCAGCGAGCAATGGGACGACGGAACTGTGTTTTCGGGGATCGACGGAATCATCCGCCTGATCGTCGAGACCGAGTGCGACATCGTGCTCAACGCGATCGTCGGTTCCGCGGGCCTGCCTCCAACTATTGCGACGCTCGGCGAAGGTATTGACCTTGCACTCGCCAACAAGGAATCGCTCGTAGTGGGCGGGGAGCTCGTGACCCAGCTCGCCGAGGGCACCGGCGCAGAGCTGATCCCCGTTGACTCCGAGCACTCGGCTTTGTTCCAGCTTGTTCACAGCGAGCAGCCCGGCACCGTCGATCGCCTCGTACTGACAGCGTCTGGCGGCCCATTCCGTGGTCTTACGCGTGAAGAGCTGCAGAGTGTCAGCGTTTCTGACGCCCTGGCGCACCCCACGTGGGACATGGGCGGCAAGATCACGATTGACTCGGCCACGCTGATGAATAAAGGCCTCGAGATAATCGAGGCGCATCACCTCTTCGGCGTCCCGTACGACCGGATCGATGCCGTGGTGCACCCGCAGTCAATCATCCATTCCTTGATCGACCTCAACGACGGCGCGACAATGGCTCACCTGGGCTACCCGGACATGCGGGTCCCGATCTCATACGCCTTGAACTACCCCGTGCGCGCGGACGTGCCCGTTGAACGGTTGGATCTTGCACAGGTCGGCTCGCTCACGTTCGAGGAGCCGGACCGCGAGGCGTTTGGCTGCCTTGCGATCGCCGAAGCTGCGGGTCGCGCAGGCGGCTCGGCCCCCTGCGTGATGAACGCAGCCAATGAAGTCGCCGTGGCGGCGTTCCTTGCCGAGGAGATTCCGTTCCTGGCTATCCCCGAGGTGATCGAGCGCGCGCTCGACTCCGTAGGGCAGGTGTCGATCGGTCACTTCTCACAACTGGCCGACATCGACGTCGAGGCACGGGTCAAGGCGCGCGAAGCAATCGCCGAAACTGTGTTGGACTGATCGGGTTCGTGAAACAGTGACTTGGTTCCTTGCATTTCTGGCCTTCGCAGCACTCGTCGTACTCCACGAGTACGGCCACTTTCTTGCGGCCAAAGCCGTGGGCATGAAGGCCACGCGTTTCTCGCTCTTCTTCCCGCCGGCGCTCTTCAAGTACAAGCCGAAGAACAGTGAAACAACCTACGAGATCGGATCGATCCCCGCGGGCGGTTTCGTGAAGATCGTCGGAATGAACCCCGACGAGGAGATCGCGCCCGAGGACCTCAAGCGGGCCTACTTCATGATGCCGGTCTGGAAGCGCATCACGGTGATCGCGGCTGGTCCTGCAGTCAACTTCCTGATTGCCTTCATCCTGATCTGGGTTCTTTACGCATTCATCGGCGTTTCCCAACCCGGCCCTGCGACCAGCAAGGTCGGAGAGGTGGCGTTGGGTCAGCCAGCGACCGGCGTGATCAAGCCGGGCGACACTGTCGTCTCGATCAACGGTGTCGAAGGCAAACCACAGGAGATGATCGCCGAGCTCCAGAAGTCGCAGTGCGACGGGGCCAAGACCGAGGGCTGCGTTGCGACAAAGCCCGTCACGATCGTCTACGAACGCGACGGCACGGAGCGGACGGCCAAGCTCACGCCGGAGTACGACTCAACTGCTGAACGCATGCGTGTTGGCATGACGTTCGATTCGATCGCGGGACCCCAAGAGACGCTCCCGCTCTGGTCGGCGTTCACCACGACCGCGGATCGCATGTGGTACGTCACGTCATTGACCGTGACGCTGCCGAAGCGCCTTTTTGTCGAGAAGGAACGCAAAGAGATCTCGAGCGTCGCCGGCGGTTACAAGCGAACCGAGACGGCGATCAAGACCAGCACGGAGCAGGCGATCGGATTGATCGCGCTGATCTCGCTGAGTCTCGCGATCATCAACCTCTTCCCGTTCCTGCCGCTGGACGGTGGCCACATCTTCTGGGCGCTTGTCGAGAAGGTCAGGGGCAAGCGGGTGTCAACCCCGACGCTCGAGAAGGCGAGCATCGTCGGCCTGGCGCTGGTCGGAATGCTCTTCCTGATCGGATTGTCGAACGACATCGAGCGCTTCCGCTCGGGCGGATTCGGTCCCTGACCCTGACGGTTTGAGCGGTCCTCCGGAGATACGCGATGCCGATCCGGCAATAGACGCCGCCGCCGAAGTCGAAGGACGGGTGATGGGCTACGCATACGCCGCGCCCCACGCCTCGCGCGATTCGTACCGCTGGGCGTGCTCGACTGCGATTTACCACTGCCCAACGCGCGATCCGTGACGATGCACGAGAAGCTCGGCTTTCGTGAAGCCGCGCACTACCGGCGAATCGGCTACAAACTGGGCAAGTGGCACGATGTGATCTGGATGCAGCGTGATCTGGTGCCCGACGGAACCGATTTTCCGAATCCGCCTCCCGCGCCAGGTCGGCCGGGCGCAGGCGCCTGACCGCCTACCCTTAGATCAATGGCTTCCAAGAAGCAAATCTGGGTCCGCAACGTCCCGATCGGCGGCGGCGCGCCGGTTGTGGTGCAGTCGATGACGAAGACCGAGACCGCCAGCAAGCAGGCGACGATCGATCAGATCAATCGCATGGCCGAGGCCGGTTGCGAGATCGTCCGCTGCGCCGTTCCGCGCGACGAAGACGTTGTAGCGCTCAAGGAGATCCTCGCGGTCTCGCCGATCCCGATCATTGCGGACATTCACTTCAATCACACGCTGGCGCTGAAGGCGATCGACGCCGGCGCAGATGCGATCCGATTGAACCCCGGCAACATCGGTGGACCGGACAAGGTCGCTGAAGTCGTCGCGAAGGCGAAGGAGAAGGGGACACCGATGCGTATCGGCGTCAACTCCGGCTCGCTTCCCAAGCACCTTCACGAGCTTGAGAAGGAGAACTCGGTCGAGGCGCTGGTCACAGCAGCCACCGAGTTCGTAGCGCTGATGGAGTCGCTCGACTTCGACAACTTCAAAGTTTCGATCAAGTCCACGAACGTTCCGAACACGATCGCCTCGAACCGACTGCTCAGCGAAAAGATCGACTACCCGTTGCACCTCGGGATCACCGAGGCCGGCACCAAGTGGAGTGGTTCACTCAAGTCGAGCGTTGGCCTGGGCACCCTTCTGGCCGACGGCATCGGCGACACGATTCGGATTTCGCTCTCAACTTTCCACGCAGAAGAAGAAGTCAAGGTCGCCTGGGAGATCCTCAAGGCGCTCCAGCTGCGCGAGAAGGGCCCGGTTCTGATTGCCTGCCCAACGTGCGGGCGACTGCAGTTCGACATGGACACAGTTGTCCAAGAGATCGAGACTCGGCTTGAGGCCTATGACGAACCGATCGAAGTCGCCGTGCTCGGTTGCGCCGTGAACGGGATCGGCGAGGCAGCCGCAGCAGACTTCGGCATTGCCGGCGCCAAGAATGAAGGCGTGATCTTCGCCCAGGGCAAGGCCCTGCGCAAGGTCCCTACCCCTCAGCTCGTCGACGAGCTCTTCGTCGAGATCGACAAGTCGCGCGCGGCCGGCGGCAAGGTCGAGTTCGATGAAGCCAAGTCGGCAGAGGGCATGGAGTTCATCCGCAAGATCGAAGAAGAAAACGCCGGGGACCTGACTCCGGAGAAGCTTGCAGCGCTAGAGGCCGAGAAAGCTCGCGAGGGCGAGGACTTCACCGGACCTGAGCTACCAGTGCTCAAGCCGGTGATCATCGACGAGGCTGCGTCTCCGCAGGCCGGTCGTCGATTCGCTCGCAACTAACTCGGGTGCCGACTCGCTTTTGAGTCCGCTGGAATCGGCGAGTGGAACAGCATCGAGCCCACTGCCCAAGAAGCCTCCACACTCGATCCCTGGCGGATCGAGTGTGGAGTTGATGCGGCTTAGATTTCAGGAGTGGGCGGGTTTGGTGGCCCCGCGCACGCGCTAGTTCGTCTTCATCTTGATCAGCGTGCCGGGCTTGGACCAGCGGCTGATTCCGCCTGACCAGTTGATGCGGTAGGTCTTCGACTTCGCACCGCTCAGGCTGATGTCTTGCATGAAGTATCCAGTTGACGCGCTGACCGGGATCGACTTCACCGTGGTCCACGTGCCGTTGGACTTGACCTCGAGCTTGGCGGTTTCAGTACCGGGCGACTTCGCGCGTAGGCAGCCCCAGATCGTGACCTTGTTCGAGCTCGCGGTCTTGAAGACCATGAATGGCGTCTGGAATGCCTCGTACAGGCCCTTCTTCTTGGTGCCGTCTGCGAAGCGTAGGCCCGTCTGGAAGGAAACGCTGTCGCTCTCCTGGTCGTCGACCAGCAGATACTGCGAGTAGGTGGCGACGCGGGAATCGGTCCAGGTTAGATACTCGCTGGCGTTCAGGTAGTACGGCACCTTCGAGAGGGGCTGGCCTAGGCTCTTGTCCGGCGGATTGGTCTGAATGCCGTACTCGCTGTTGTAAATCTTCATCTTCTTCGTTGCAAGGCGTTTTGCCTTGTAGGCCTGGTCGAGCACCTTCTCGACGCGGGGCAGGTAGGCAATCGGGGCGTTGTCCTTGGATGCCTTCTCGGTTGCAGTCGGCGGGGCGCTCAGGTTATACGGGTGGTAGGCGAGGCCGGAGGCCTTGATCTTCTGGAAGTCGGCGCACTTGTACTTCTTGGCTGCGCTGCCCTTGAGAGCCTTTCCCTTTGAGTCAAGGCAGAAGAACGCGCGGAGCCAGGTCAATGGACGCGTGGCGAGCGTGGGCAGGTAGCGCTGGTAACGACCGAGTATCTCGCCGATCAGGACCGTCGAAGATGCGTGACCGTTGGAAGCGAGTGCCTTCTGGGCGGCGCGGTACATGTCTCGGTAGTGGATCGCGGACTGTGCCGCGCCGCTCCTGGACTGCGGCTGCATGAATCGTTTGAGGTTTACCTCATTCCAGAACGAGAAATAGCGGACGCTCGGATAACGCTTGCCGACGGCCGTCACGAACTCCGCGTAGTCAGCCGCCTTCGGTTCATATGCGCCCGCGCCAGGCGAAGTTTCCTTGCTTACGGCCCAGCGCGGTGCTGGGGCGGTGATCATGAGCCACACCTTCATGCCGCGCGCCTGCGCACCTGCGACGGCTGCATCCACGGTGGTCCAGACGCCGGCTGGGTAGTTGTCTGCGTTCGTCAGGTCGACCGCGGGCTTGACCGTGGAAGTCCCGTTGGGCGCGAAGCTGCGCCACGTCACGGGAATCTTCATGATGTCGAACCCGAGCGCGTCGGCCTCATCGAGAGCGGCGGTCTGTGCCGCCGGCTCCGACGAGAGGATGCGTCCTGGGTCGTCGATCACGCTCAGCTGGCTCTTGGAGGCGATCGCCGAGGTGGAACTGATGGCCAGCAACATCAAAACTATGGCCAGTCCGAGAATCAGTGTTTTCACGTTTCGAGTGTTCAAGTTTCTACAACCTTGGGGGCGCGTTGGGGACCGAGTTGAGCGTTGCACTTACGGCTAGAAAACCGACTTCGACGGCGAAGTTGCGCCGTAGCTCGCGGATCGAAGCGATCGATGCTATCGATGGGAACTAGGATCCCCGCCGATGACACGCCTGAGCGAATATCTCCTGCCGACCGAGAAGCAAGCCCCTGCCGACGCCGAGGCAATCTCGCACAAATTGATGGTTCGAGCGGGCCTCATCCGTCAGATCGGAGCTGGCCTCTGGACCTACCTTCCCGCTGGCTGGAGGGTCCAACGCAAGGTTGAGCAGATCATCCGAGAAGAAATGGACCGCTCCGGCGCGATGGAGATCCTCATGCCGGTCATCCAACCGGCGGACCTCTGGGAGAAAACCGGGCGAATCGGCATCTCAGAGCTCTTCAGGCTCAAAGACCGCAAGGACACGGACATGGTGCTGGCCATGACCGGTGAAGAAGCCGTCACCAACCACATCGCTCGCGAAGTGCGCTCCTACCGTGACCTTCCGCTCACGCTCTACCAATTTCAGACGAAGGGCCGTGACGAGCCCCGACCGCGCGCGGGAATGCTGCGCACGCGCGAGTTCACGATGAAGGACGCGTACAGCTTCGATCGCGACGAGGATGGGCTTGCCCGTTCTTACGACATCCAGGCCAACGCCTACAAGCGCATTTTCGATCGAATCGGCCTCGAGTGGTACATGGTCGAGTCGGATGTCGGAATGATGGGGGGATCCCGCGCCGACGAATACATGGCCCCGTGCGCCGCTGGTGAGGACAATGTCGCGCTGGCCGCTGGCTACGCCGCGAACGTCGAGATCGCCACCGGAACGCCCGCGCCGCGTGTCGCCGGTCCTGATCTCGACGCACCGGAGGAGGTCGCTACGCCCGGCCAGACGACGATCGAGCAGGTGGCTACCGCCCTGAACGTTGCGCAGAGCACGCTCCTGAAGGCGATGCCGATGATCGACGAAGAGGATGGCACGCCGCTGCTCGTGATCCTCCGGGGTGACCACTCGCTGAACGAGATCAAGCTGCAGAACGCAATCGGGCGTCCATTGCGGCAGGCCAGAGATGCCGAGATCGAGAAACACTTCAACTCGCCGACGGGGTACACGGGCCCGCTCCGCCAATCCGTACGCATCGTCACCGATCGCGCCTGCGAGGGCGAGGCAGGCGGTTGGGTCGCCGGAGCGAACAGAGCCGACACCCACGTCAAGGGCGTCAAGATCGGCCGTGACTTCGAGACAGAGTTTGCCGACGTTCGAACCGTCGTTGCCGGTGACCTCTCACCGGGAGGCGACCCGATCGAGATCGTTCCGGCGATCGAGATCGGCAACATCTTCAAACTCGGTACTCGCTACAGCGAGGCGTTGGGAGCAACGTTCCTCGACGAAGAGGGCAAGGAACACGCGATCGTCATGGGAAGCTACGGAATTGGCCCGGCACGTGTGGTCGCAGCTGTAGTCGAACAGCTCGCCGACGCTGCAGGGATCGTCTGGCCTAAGGCAATTGCTCCGTTCCACGTTCACCTCGTCGTTCTGGGCAAAGACCCGGAGGGGCCTGAGCGCGTGGCCGCCAACAACCTTTACGAAGAGCTCATCGAGGCTGGGCTCGAGGTGATCTACGACGACCGCTCCGCCGGTCCGGGCGTGAAATTCGCTGATGCCGAACTGCTCGGCTGCCCGATTCGCATAACGCTGGGCGCGCGCAGTCTCGAATCCGGTGAGCTCGAGCTTCAGATCCGTCGTGGCCAGGAAAACAAATCGATTCCGATCGAGGGCGCGGTGAAGGCGATCCAGGCCGAGCTCGACGCGGTCGACTGAGCGCTGTGCGGATGGCTCGCGAGCGCGGTTTCAAACGGATCGCCGGCATCGACCGGTCCGGGGGTCCAGATGAGCTCACCAGCGGCAATCAGCCCTGGCGCCCCTGCACGATCCCCAACTTCATCGGCTACGCACGAGCGCTGCTGATCCCGATCTTCTTCGTGCTCGCGTGGAACTCGCCGGACGGTCGCGACTCGACGGCAAACATCGCGCTGTTCATCTGCGGGGCGAGTGACTACCTGGACGGCTTGGCCGCTCGCCTGACCGGTCAGTTCAGTCGGCTCGGCACGCTACTCGATCCCTTGATCGACCGCCTGATGATTCTGGCCGCCGGTGTCATCATCTACAAGTTCGAGCTGCTCCCGCTCTATCTGATTCTGCTCGTGTTCATACGCGAGGCGTTGATGTTGGTGCTTTCAGTGCCCGCGCTTATGAAGGGCATTGAGATCAAGGTCAACTGGATCGGTCGCCTGGCGGTCTGGCCCTTGATGGGGGGCGGCATGCTCGCGCTCTACCTTGATACCTGGGTCGCAAACGCGCTCGTCTGGATTGGCGTGCTGGGTTCGTACGCCGCCTCGTGGTTGTATTTCAAAGCCGTCTGGCCGCAGCTGCGCGCAAAACCTCAACCGTAGGTGGAGCCTTAGGGAAAAGTCTGCTTATACTGCAGGCACTCCTCCGGCGGTCCGCAATTTTGGGGCGGTGCCAAGGAGATCTGGGGTTGGACCACGAAACTGTTGGTTCCAGAGCTTTTCAAAACTTTCGAGGGAGCAACGCGTTGGACGAATGGGTTTCAGACATCGGCTCGATGAGCGATGCCGAGCTGAAGGGACTGATCGGTGAACTCGCCACCGAAGAGCAGGACATCTCGTACGGGCGCCGCATCCTTCACGGCAAGATCGACCTTCTGCGCGCCGAGCTCGTAAATCGACTGCGCGCGCGCCACGACGCCGGCAACGAGACAATCACCGACGCCGATGTCGCAAAGCTGACCGATCTGATCACCGCCGCAGAGAGCGAGGCAGCTCCGGGTGGACAGCTTGCAGACACCGAGCCGCACGAGTCTTCGAGCGCTCAGACCGAGCCGTTCCCGGACCTCGGCGCACTGACCGACGTTGAGCTGAAGGAGCTGATTCGAAAGCTCACAGACGAAGAGCGCGAGATCTCCTACCAGCGTCGCATCCTTCACGGCAAGATCGACATCCTTCGCGCCGAGCTGGTCAATCGCATGCGCACGCAGCGTGAAGAGGGCCAGGCGACCATCACTGGCGAGGACATCGAACAGCTCACCGAAATTCTGTCCGGCAAGGCCGCCGCTCCGGCGGAGGGGGAATAGCGTCAAGTGGCGCTGCATTGCCCCGAATGCGGCTTCGTAAACCCCGCTGGGGCAAACTACTGCCAGAAGTGCGGCGCGTACCTCGCCGAGGAGGTCGCTCCCGGCACCACGACGGCGCAATACGACTTGGGCGAGACCGCAGAGGGTGAGAGCGTGAATCCCTCAGAGACGCCCGCTGACGGCCCCTCACTGGTCATCCGCACCGGCGGCCGCGCCGGCGACAGCTTCACGCTCGACGGAGATCGATTCAGCGTTGGGCGCGACACCGACTCAGACGTTTTCCTCGACGACGTCACGGTCTCCCGCAACCACGCAGTGATCGTGCGCCGCGCCGACGGCCTGCACATCGATGACCTCGGCTCGCTGAACGGCAGCTATGTCAACCGACGCCGCATCGAGTCCCACTTTCTCGCCGACGGCGACGAACTTCAAATCGGCAAATTCAAGCTGACCTTCCTGGAGCGTTGATGGCAATCGAGCAGCAGACTTCAATCAACGCAGCATCACCCAACGGCTCGTCCGGCGAGGGTGAGGTGACGATCGTCCCGCGCGAGAAGGCGCTGACGATCGGCGCAGTGCGTAAGACGCTCGAAAAGGAGTTCGGCGACGTCTCGATCTCCAAGATTCGCTACCTCGAAGACCAGAAGCTGCTCACGCCCAGGCGCACTGAAGGCGGCTACCGCGTCTACACGCAGGACGACGTCGCGCGCTTGCGCACGATCCTGCGTCTCCAGCGCGACGAATACTTGCCACTTCGCGTAATTCGCCAAGAACTCTCGGCCGGTCGCTCAGAAGAAGAACTGCCACCGCGCTCTGCGCAGCCCGCACGCGGCACGCGCCGCTTCAGCCTGACTGATGAACAGTCACAGACGCTCTATGCAGCGGACGACGTCCTCGCTGACACAGGCGCGCCCGCTGACCTCGTCAGGGAATTGATCGACTTCGGCCTCGTCACCGGATCGAGCAGGGCCGGAGCAACGTACTTCGATCAGACTGAGCGCGAGATCATCCGTGCCGTGACCGAACTCGCTCGCTATGGCGTGTCTGGCCGCAACCTGCGCGTATTCAAGACGTCAGCAGACCGCGAGTCTGCGCTGCTTGAACAGATTTTCGCTCCGGGCCTGCGCTCGCGTAGTCGTGAAGCGCGCGGAGACGCGGTCGAAGCGCTGGAGAACCTCACCGCTGTGACTTCGCACCTCAAACACCTTTTGCTTGTGCGCGATCTGCGTCGACTGGTAACGACCCGCGGCTAGCGGGGAATCGTCCCGCGCAGAACGGTCTTCTCGCTGGGTGGCGCGCCGTTGATGATCACGCGCAGTTCCACGCGCCTGTACTTCTGCAGTTCGGCAACCGTGAGCTTGGCCTCGCCGACAAAGATGCGTTCGCTGCCGATGGCCGAATTTCCGAGCAGTTTGTCTTCGGGCTGTCCACCGGTCAAGACCAGCTGGTAAATCTGCTTTTCCGTTGATGGCTTCAGGCGGGCGGCGAGTACACGCATCGATTCCGCGCTTCCTCGACGAAGCACCTCGGCCAGTCCGCGCCCGGAAGAGCCACCGATCGGCTTGAGCTGAATACGCTCGATGATCACCGGGGTCAGGACCTTGGGCACCACCTCCGGGTTATCGTCGCCGGAGAGCAAGGTGCGCCCTGCGAAGCCAGCGACAAGAAGAAGCGCCAACAGGGCCGCTGCATAGAGAACCAGCCGGCGCTTGCGAACGTCTGGATCGCGTGCCGGAGTTGTGTCCTCGGTGGCCATCGGAAGGGCATCCTAGGCCGCAGCGGTAGATTCTCCGGCCATGAACGATCATCCGCAGCCAATACTTCCGCTCGATCAGGACCTCAACTCCGCGCTCGGCTTTCACGTCGACGCAGTGGAGGTCGGTCGCGTGACCGGTCACTTCGCAGTTGAGAACCAGGTGCGCCAGCCGTTCGGCATCGTCCATGGCGGCGCACATGCAGCGTTCGCTGAAACGCTCGCCTCCGTCGGTACGTTCCGTGCAGTCGCCGAATCGGGCAACGTCGCGATGGGCATGAGCAACAACACAACGTTTCTCCGCTCCGTCAACTCCGGCGTCATTCACGCCGAGGCGATAGCGCTGAGCCAGGGCAAGACAACCTGGGTCTGGGACGTGACGCTCAAGGACGAACAAGATCGCGTGTGCGCGGTGAGTCGCGTGACGATCGCAGTTCGCGAGCGCCGCAGGGCATAGAAAAGGCCAGACCCGCGGGTGCGGATCCGGCCTTTTCGGCAATCAGTTGCTGCGAACTATTCGCGGATCAGCTGACCAGTGATGTCCAGGTTGGTGAAGCTCTTCACTGAGAAAATCGGCTTCTTCCCGCTGGGCGGCTTAGGTGACGTGAGTGTCAGGTTCAGCTTGGTCATGGCGATGATTCCCGGCGGCAACAGATCCGCGATGAACGGCGGAATGTCCTGACGGTTCGGGAGGATCGTGCGAATGACGCCCTTCTTGCTGACGCCCACGTACTGGTACTGGTTGGCGTTCTGCACTGGGTTGTCCGACTGGATCCAAGCGACGAACGCGAGGGTGTCTCCCGAGCGCGGCTTGTAGTTGAACAGGTAGACGTTACCCGTGATAAGACCTGCCTGTGATGGGTCGTAAGGCTGGCCCGGTGTACCTACGACTGCCTCAAATGTGCCCTTGCCGACGATTGACTTGAGCGGGCAGTTCTTCAGCACGGTCGCTGGGTTCTTGGCGCCCGGCTGCGGAGCCAGGAAGTCAGACTTGTTGTTTCCGGCCGCGTTGGTCGGAATCTCGTCCTTGCCGCCAACTGTCTGCGTCGGGACGATCTTGCAGTACGGCAGTGCCTTCGTGTTGTAGACGCCGGACTTGGACGCGATGATCATTTCCTTGATGCGCTGGGGCACAAGGCCGCCATCTTCGGTGTTGAGCAGGCTCAATTTGAGCGTGCCCGGCCCTTTGGCCTTCTTGAACTTCAGGGTTACAGAAACGCTGTTCTGTAGAGCGGCGTTGGACGCGGTCACGCCGATGGCGAGAGCCGCGACAACAGTCGCGATAAGAATGAGCTTGGTACGCATGCAGCCTCCTCAAAAACTGGTTTGCATCTGTCTGATTGGTGATGGACTGCAGCGACGCCGCGCGACTCCATGACTCGTAGAAAGTCCGACTCAGTGAGTCGCGGAAGCCTTCGTCCACATGATGTAACACCCACGCTGCCGAGCAAGTTGCGCTTTAGCGGGGTGATTTCGGTTTCCTCCCGGATCCCGTGTACAGCGCGAGATCCTACTGCAGTTTTACCCGCGAAGCAGGGACGCAAAACGCGTTGCGGTCAAGGCTGCGTTAGAAGTAGCGACGGCGAGCCGTGATCGGCATGCGACGATCGCGCCCAAATGCCCGGTGCGTGATCTTCACTCCAGGTGGCGCTTGCCGGCGCTTGTACTCGGCGAGGTCGATCATCCGCAGGATGCGCTGTGCGAATTCGCGATCTGCGCCGGACTGAACAATCTCGTCGAGGCCGAGGTCCTGCTCGATGTATTGCTCGATGATCGAGTCGAGCTCGGCATAACTGCCGAGCGTCGCCTCATCGGACTGGTCGAGGCGGAGCTCCGCAGACGGGGGGCGGTCGATGATGCCGACTGGAATCGGCGACTCGGCCCCGCCGAGTGAGCCCGTCGGGATCTCGTGATTGCGCCAGCGCGAAAGGGCGAACACGAGTTGTTTGGGAACATCCTTCAGGGCCGCGAAACCGCCGGCCATGTCGCCATAGAGCGTCGCGTATCCAACCGCCATCTCGCTCTTGTTTCCGGTCGTCAGAACCATCGATCCGAACTTGTTGGAGAGGGCCATCAAAAGGAGACCGCGGATGCGCGCCTGGACGTTTTCCTCAGTCTGATCCGGTTTGCGACCGGCAAACACGGGGGAGAGGGCGGCGTCGAAACTCTGCATCATCGGCTCGATCGAGAACTCATGGCTGGGGCAGGAGAGTCGTTCGATCAGCTCGCGACCGTCGGCGCGGGTCTCGGCGCTGTTGAATGGGGAAGGCATCGTCACCGCGGTGACGGATTCCGGTCCCAAGGCGTCGCAGGCCAGTGCAAGAACGAGGGCTGAGTCGATTCCGCCCGAAACTCCGACCAGAACGCCTTTGAAACCGTTCTTTCCGACGTAATCACGGATCCCCATCATGAGCGCCGCGTAGGTCTCGTGCTCGCGCGGTTCAGTGTTGGGCGCGATGATTGCCTGCGCGGCAGTACCGACCGGAAGGTCGACACCCGCGAAGCCGGGATTGACGCGACTGGGCGGATCGGCCAGATCTACTGCGCAGCGCAACAACTCTGACTCGAATTGTGGGGCCCGTGCGATCACTTCGCCGTTCGAATCGATCACGACGCTTGCGCCGTCGTAGACCAGCTCATCCTGACCGCCGACAATGTTGCAGTAGGCGATCGGCAGGTCAAAGCGATTCGCGCGCTCGCTGAGCATTTTTTCTCGCTCCCGCGCCTTCCCGATGTGAAATGGCGACGCCGAGGCATTCAGGATCAGTCGCGCCCCGAGCTTGGCGAGCCCGCTGTACACGGGATCGTCAAACCAGACGTCTTCGCAGATTGAGAGTCCGATCGGAATGCCGCCAGCGTTGATCACGAGCGGCTCGTCGCCGGGAATGAAATAGCGGCGTTCATCGAAGACGCCGTAGTTGGGCAGAATCTGCTTGCGGTAGCTGGCGACAACTTCGCCATCTGCCAGTACCGACAGGGCATTGGCTACGCCCTCGGGATGGGCCATCGGATAGCCGACCAGCGAAACGATCGATGTCGCATGCGATGCAACTCGTTCGAGCTGAGCGCGCGCGGCTACGAGGAAGTCCTCGCGCAGTACGAGATCCTCGGGTGGATATCCAGAAAGCGCGAGCTCGGGAAACACGACGATCTGAGCGCCCTCAGCCTCTGCGCGAGCAATTTGCGAGATGATCAGATCGGCGTTGCCGACGAGATCCCCGACGATCGGGTTGATCTGGGCCAACGCTAGTTCCACGCGAGACGGGATATTTGGAGAGACGTTCATTCCTTGGCGAAGCCTATTGCCGTCGCGATGGCCTGCCGATAACCAACTGTCCACTTACGTAGTACTTCGCTAAGCAAGCCCCCTCCCGATCGACAGCAAACAGATGGCTCCGGCCCGCAACGAAACCCCGCCCCGCCCGGTCGATGACCCTGGCGGAACTCCTCAGATCACGTCAGACACTCCGCCTTCGCACCAGCACCTGCAGTCGCTTGTGGGCCGGCGCATAGGTGAGATCGTTGTCGCGCTCGGGTTCGCCACAGAAGCGCAGGTTCAGGCCGCGGTAGTTGAAGCCGGCGAGACCGGTCGCGCAACGGGTCGCGTTCTGTTCGACCATGGAACGATCAACAAGAATCAGCTAGCGCAGGCGATTGCTGCGCGCACCCAGATTTCCTATATCGACCTGCGCAACCTCGAGCTGGACGAGCGGGCGCTGAATGCGATCGATGGCGACACCGCAGCGCGCTACCGCGCTGTGCCGGTCAAATACGTCGACGACGACACACTCCTTGTGGCCATCTCGGAACCCGCAAACGTCCTGGCGGTGGATGACATTGCGTTGATGACAGGGCTGAATGTGCGCGCCGCCCTCACAACAGAAGAGCAGCTGGAAGAGTTGCTCTCGCGCCTCAGCCGAAGCGACGTCGAACGAGCATCTCGCACCGCCGTGAGGCAGGCCGGAAACCTCGCGAGCGGAGAGTCCTCCGACGCCGAAGACGAGGCTGCCTCGGCGAATCTGCTCGAGTCAGTTCTCACCAACTCCTTGCGCCAGCGAGCGTCCGACATCCACCTGGAGACGCTCGATGACCAGACCGTGCGCGTGAGGTACCGGATCGACGGGATCACCCACGACAGCACGAAGGTCGCGGCTCAGCTCGCGCTTCGGATGTTCGCGCGGATCAAGCTGATGGCGGGGATGGACATTTCCCTGCGGCACGTGCCTCAGGATGGACGTGCCAATTACGGCCCCGAGGGCGCTCAGGTGACCCTCCGCGTTGCAACTTTGCCGACAATTCATGGAGAGTCGGCAGCGATTCGAATTCTCGACCGCAAGAACGTGCCGCCGCTGGATCGCCTCGGGCTTGATCCAGTCGGTCTCGCCAGATTCATGCGCGCGTTGCACAAACCCCATGGCGCGATCCTCGCCACAGGTCCGACCGGCTCCGGCAAGACCACCACGCTGTATGCGGCGCTCTCCGAGCTGAATACCTCCGAGCGTACGATCATCACGATTGAAGACCCCGTCGAGTATCCGTTGGCGGGAATTCGCCAGGTTCAGGTCGCCACGAAGCGCGGGCTCACATTTTCGTCAGGTCTGCGTACGATGCTGAGGTCGGATCCGGACGTGGTGATGGTCGGCGAAATACGCGACCACGAGACCGCGAAGATCGGAGTAGAGGCGGCTCTCACCGGGCGCCTCGTCCTCACTACGTTGCACACCAACAACGCTGCCTCCGCTGTCACCCGACTCACCGAAATGGGCGTAGAGCGCTATCTGGTGGCGTCTTCGATCGAGTGTGTCGTTGCGAGCCGCCTGGCGCGAAAACTCTGCGCGGAGTGCCGCAAGCCGGTCACGATTGATGAAACCGCAATGCGCGAGGCCGGTTACGCCGACGCGGCGATCGAAGCCTTTGAAGGCTACGAAGCCGTAGGTTGCGCACGTTGTGCTCAGACGGGATACCGCGGGCGTACCGGAATCTTTGAAGTCCTTTCTATCGACGACCGGATTCGCGAGCTGTTGCTCGATCGGTTCCCGGCGAGGGCGATTGAGGACGCGGCGCGTGAAAACGGAATGGTCACTCTTTCGGAGTCAGCATTCGAGCGGGTCCGTCAAGGCGTCATTTCGCTTGCAGAAGCGGCACGGATCACAACTACGGATTGAAAAACCCCTAATTTGCAGGGAATTTGCCCAATATTGGGTCAATTTTCGCAATCCGTACGTATGTGTGAGGCAACGCACATAACTAGGCGCGAGCGCATGTACCTTTCGCCGCTGACCCAAAAACAACAGGTGCCGAACCGAACTTCGATGTTCGGACGGGGGACCCAATTCCGCTGCCCAGACATTTTGGCGCGGCGGCCGGGGCGAATCAGCCGGTGTTCCGGCTGTAGCGATCTCAAGGTGAGTAATCGCGAGTCCGTCAGCTAACCCCGCAGGCGCTGGAAGGAGCATTCACCGAATGCAGAACCAAACCCGCGTGCGGGCAATGATGTCGCGCGCTCTCACACTCACCGGCTCAATTTCGCCGATCTGGCGACTCCCGGTCGGAGCCCTGCCGTTGGCAGCTGCGACGCTCGTCCTGATCGCAGTCCCGATTGCCCGAGCGACGACGTCAGAGGCGGTCCCATCCACCGAGGGCGGTGCGGCAGCGCGAGGGGCGAACCCCGTCGTGGCCGAGGCCGCTCGCAAGCCGAAAATCGACGGAACTGTACTGCGCTCGCGTTCAATCGCTGGTTCGGCAATCAGCGTCCAGGCTCGTCTGGCCGGCGTCGGGCGTGGCAAGGCCCACGTTCGTATGTCGGTTCGCGCGTCGGGCTCGAAGAAGTGGCGCGTCGTCGCAGCGGACAACGTCCGCGGCGGGAAGAAGTTCAAGTTGAGCTGGCGGGGCGGGAAGCCCGGTCGTTACATGACTCGCGTGAGCGTTCGCAAGTTCGGTCGGAGCGCGAGTGACCGCACTGGGCGCGTGTACGTGTTTCGCAAGGGAAACGCGTCCTACTACGGACCTGGCCTCTACGGGGGCGTACTCGCCTGCGGCGGGACGCTCGCGCCGGGCACCGTCGGCGTGGCCCACAAGACACTTCCCTGTGGCACGCGCGTGACCTTCAACGTCGGCGGCCGCGTGGTCACGGCACCCGTGATCGACCGTGGCCCGTTCATCGCTGGTCGAGACTGGGACCTGACGACCGCGCTGCGCAACAAGCTTCGCTTCGGCGACGTCGGTGTTGTCTACGCTACGAAGTAGGCACAAAGAACGAACGGTCGTGCGGCGACTATCGTTGTGCGTCATGAATGACGCGCAGCGAGAGTCGCCGGACACGCTTTCCTTCGACGAGGCCAGTCGGGTCGAAGGCCGAGAGCGGCACTACACCGCCACCGTTCATCCGAGCTGGGACGGGCCGCTGACCACGCATGGAGGCCTGCTCGCAGCGCTCACGTTGAACGCGATCGACGCAGAGATCAATCGCGACGACGTGCTTGAGCCGCGCTCTCTCACGTGTCACTACTTGCGGCCGCCGCGGCACGGTCCGATTGAGATATTTGTCGATCCGCTCCGCCGCGGACGACGTTTTGCCTCGTCTCGCGCCACGATCTCGCAGGGCGGAAAACCCTGCATCGCAGCGCTGGCCACGCACTCGGCGCGAGACCTTCCCGAGGTTGACGCCTGGGCCCTCTCACCTCCCAAAGTCGCCCCGCCGCCCGCGCGTGAAGACCCACCGATCTCGTTCGAGGAAGTCATGGCGGGGGGAGAGGGTTGGTTTGAAATGCCCGAAGGGATCGCAGCTTTCTTCCATCGTTTCCTCCTGGCGCCGCGCTTTGGGCATGCGCCCTTCGCAGGTCCGCCAGTCGACCCCGAGGTCGGAACGTCAAACGGTGGATGGATCGCAACTCGACAGCCACGTCCGATCGACGTCAGCTGGTTGCTCTTCATGGTTGACGCACTTTGGCCCTCGATTTTCCAGCCGATCAGAACGCCGATAATCGCGCCGACCCTCGACCTGACCACCCACATTCGAGCTTCGATTCCGCCAGGGGGATTGCCCGACCAGCCGCTGCTCGTGCACAACCTCACCCGAGCGGTCGCGGGAGGACTTTCGGACTCCGATTCATTCGTTTATGGAGTCGACGGCACACTGCTCGCGCAGGCTCGTCAGTTGCAACTCGTGGCGCCTATGGAAGTCTGAGTTCGATTGCGGCATAATGCCGGAATTGGAGCCGACCCACAAACCTTCGGCATGACGCCGCCGCAGCCAACGCAGATCGGCCTCAGGGAGGGCGTCACCACGCTGCTCTTTGATCTGGACGGGGTTATCACCAAGACCGCGGTCGTGCACTCCGCGGCTTGGAAGGAAATGTTCGACGCGTTCCTCGCGACGCAGGACGATCAGCCTCCGTTTGATCCTCGCGTCGACTACGACAAGTACGTCGACGGCAAGCCACGCTACGACGGCGTGCGTTCATTTCTGGCCTCTCGCGGGATCACATTGCCGGACGGCAATCCGTCAGATCCACCTGACACTCAGACGGTCAGCGGCCTGGGCAATCGCAAGAACGTCCTGGTCAGCGCCCTGATCGAGCGTGACGGCGTCGAGGCCTATCCGGGGACGGTCAAGTACCTCGAGGCCGCCAAGGCGGCTGGCTTCCGGATGGCAGTCGTTTCGTCGAGCGCGAACTGCCGGGCAATTCTCGAGAGCTGCAACCTGGTCGATGACTTCGAGGAGATCATGGACGGGGTGGTGGCCGCCGAGCGCGGGATCAAAGGCAAGCCCGCGCCAGACACATTCCTCGCCGCCGCCGGGACGCTCGGCGCGGACGCTTCTCAGGCAGTCGTCTTTGAGGACGCGCTCGCCGGCGTGGAGGCTGGGCGCGCAGGCGGCTTTGGTCTGGTCGTCGGAGTCGATCGCGTCGGTCAGGCAGAGGCACTGAAAGAACACGGGGCGGACATCGTTGTTGACGATCTTGAGGAGTTGATTCCCACGTGATGGGCGAAAAGCCAGCCATGCAGATTGACCCGTGGGCGCTGCGCGAGACCGAGCTGCGCATCGGTGCACTTGCCCAGACCGAAACGCTATTCGCCCTCTCAAACGGTCATATCGGCATGCGCGGAAACCTTGACGAAGGCGAGCCGACCGGGCAGATCGGAACCTTCCTCAACGGCGTGTATGAGATCCGGCCTCTGCCGCATGCCGAAACTGCCTACGGCTACCCGGAGGCCGGCGAGACAGTCGTATCGGTCCCCAACGGCAAGCTGATTCGCCTGCTGGTCGACGACGAACTGATGGACTCCCGCTACGGCGAGGTCCTGCGTCACGAGCGCGTCCTCGATTTCCGTGAGGGCGTATTGCGCCGCGTGATGCACTGGCGCTCGCCGACAGGACAGGAAGTGATCGTCGAGTCCGAACGGATCGTGTCGCTGCGGCAGCGCGGCGCCGCTGCAATCCGTTACCGCGTCACGCCTGTGAACAAGGACATGCAGCTGGTCGTCCAATCAGAGCTTGTCGCCAACGGCGATGAAGGGGGAGAGCACCACGACCCCTCCGATCCGCGCATGGCTGCCGTGCTTGACAGGCCGCTCCAGAGCGAGGAACACTTTTTGCATGCCGAAATGGCGATGCTGATTCACCGGACAGAGAACAGCGGTTTGCGGGTCGCTGCGGCGATGGACCACGTGATCACGGGGCCCGATGACATGTACGTCGAGGGCGAAACCGGTCCGGACATCGGTCGGCTCACGGTGACCGCCAAGATCGCTGCCGGCCAGACGCTCGAAGTCCTCAAGTACCTCGCATATGGCTGGTCGGGGAGGCGCTCGATCTCGTCGGTACGCGCCCAGGTTCGCGGCAATCTCTCCGAGGCTCGCCATACCGGATGGGACGGACTTGTCTCCGGCCAGAAGGAATTCCTCGCGGAGTTCTGGGACAACGCGGACGTGATCGTCGAAGGCGATCACGAGATGCAACAGGCCGTGCGCTTCGCGCTGTTTCACCTGCTCCAGGCCAGCGCGCGCGGGGAGCGCCGCGCGATCCCAGCGAAGGGCTTGACCGGATCTGGTTACGACGGCCACGCCTTCTGGGATACCGAGACCTTCGTGCTTCCCGTCCTTACCTACACCTGGCCGATGGCCGCGCGCGACGCGCTGCACTGGCGCCATGCGACGCTAAACATGGCGCGCGAGCGCGCCCAACAACTCAACCTCGCGGGCGCGACTTTCCCCTGGCGCACGATTGCCGGGCGTGAGTGCTCGGGCTATTGGCCTGCAAGCACGGCTGCGTTTCACGTCTCGGCCGACGTCTCCGACGCCGTGCTCCGGTACGTCAAGGCAACCGGAGACGAAGAGTTCCACCGCGAGGTCGGCGTACCAATCTTGATCGAAACTGCGCGCATGTGGCACCAGCTCGGGGCTTTCGACACGACCGGGCAGTTCCGAATTGCCGGCGTCACCGGCCCGGACGAGTACAGCGCGATCGTCGACAACAACGTCTACACGAATTTGATGGCCGCGCGCAACCTTCGCGGAGCCGCAGTCGCGGCTGCGAAGTTCCCAGAAGACGCGGCCCTGCTCCACGTCACGCCGGAAGAGCCGGGCGAATGGATCCACGCGGCAGACACAATGCACATTCCCTTCGACGAGGCGCAACAGGTGCATCCGCAGGCCGACAACTTCACGCACCACGAAATGTGGCCGTTCGACGACATGGATGAGTCGGACTACCCGCTGATGCTCAACTACCCGTATTTCGATCTCTACCGCAAGCAAGTCGTGAAGCAGGCTGACCTCGTCCTTGCGCTTTTCACGAATGGCGACTACTTCACGCCCGATGAAAAGCGACGCAATTTTGAGTACTACGAGGGGGTGACCGTCCGCGACTCATCGCTTTCTGCATGCGGACAAGGCATTATCGCGGCCGAAACCGGCCACCTTGATCTTGCCTGGCAGTACCTGCAGGAGACGGCGCTCGTAGACCTGCACAACCTCGCGCACAACACCAGCGCTGGATTACACCTCGCAGCAACGGCCGGCACGTGGCTCGGCCTGGTCTGCGGATTCGGCGGATTTCGTGACTACTACGACATTCCGTTCTTTGCGCCACGGCTTCCGAAGAACCTTTCGCGCCTCGCTTTTTATCTCAGGCTCGGAGAGAGCACGTTGCGCGTTGACGTCTCTCAAGCGGAGGCGACTTACACGCTGCCCCGCGGAAGCATCGTTGACTTCACTCATTTCGGCGATCGGCACACCTTGACCACTGGCGATTCGATCACGCTTCCGATCGAAGCGATCGCTCGGCCGGCGACGGTGCACCAGCCCAAGGGCAGGGCTCCCGACGAAATCAAGACGACCGGCACGCACCTCGACGAGACCGGCGCATTGCTGGAGGTCGAGGGCGACTACCCACACCAGACTGGCACCGCCGTTTAGCGTCCAACCGGGTCGAAGGAGATCGGCCCGCGTTGACCGAAGTCGGCGCGCGGGTCGCCGAGCGTCTCGATCGGCAGAGCGGTGAATATCTGGGGGCGGCCGTTTGCCCGGAAGGCGATGTCGACGCCATCGTTGGCCCGGTATGTGTTGCCGATGCCAAGGAACATCGACAGCCAACGCCAGAAGCCCAGCCTGCCCTCGCGGACGAGTACGGCCTTGAAGATCAGGTGGCGACCGTTGACAACGTAGTCCGGTCCGCGCTCTTGCTCGATCCCATTGACGAAGACCTGAAACGGCGGCGAGAGCCCCTCTGGCAGCTCGACGCGAGCACCGGGTTCGAATGTCACGGTGTCGAACGTCATGCTTTACAGACTAGTTAGGAATTCTTCGCGCCGTTGAAGGCGAGCCAGCCGGTGTAGGCACCGAGGCCGAGAAATCCAAGTTTGCGGGACTTCTGCATGGCGATCGAGGCGCCGAGCACGGTCTCGATCGCGCCGTTGCGCATGATCCAGTCGTCTGTGTCCTCGGGGAACGCAACCTTTGTGAGCTCCTTGAACATCTGTGGCGCAATGAAGTGAGCGATGCCTGTGAGAGCGATGAGAAGGCCTGTGATTCGAAGCATGGGTTGCAGACTAGCGATCGCGGTCGAGCACCACCACCGCGACCAGCGCGGGGAGCAGGGCACCCCCCGCGTATCGTTCTCGGGCGAATTGTGTCGCATCTCACGCAACGAATGCGCGAAAGTAGTCAAGCTGAAAAGGTGAAGGCAGCAGGGGACTAAAGCCTTTGGCAGTAGGTATCGATGAGTAGGAACACTTATGGCACTCGGCTATCTACGAAACTCTCCGCGCAGAATCACACGAGGACTGCTCGACTCGCAGTTCGTGGAATCGCTCGTGTCCCCGAACCCGGTCGAGCGGTACATCGGCCTGCTCGATCCGACGTGGTCGCGTCGAGACGTCCGAGCGGAGGTCGTTGGCGTTGATCGACAAACGCCGCGCAGCGTCACGCTGACACTGCAACCGAACTCCAACTGGGCTGGCTTCGTGCCCGGCCAGCATGTCGGCCTGACCGTCGAGATCGATGGAGTTCTGACCACGCGTTACTACTCGCCGGCGAGCCGGCCGGCAGACAAACGTCTTGAGCTGACGATTTCCGCCCACCCTGCGGGCAAAGTCTCCAACTTCCTTGTCAAGAACGCTCGCGTTGGCATGATCCTTGGCCTCTCGCCGGCCGAGGGGGAATTTGTGTTGCCAAGCAGCCCTCCGGGCGAACTACTGCTGATCAGCGGCGGGAGCGGAATCACCCCGATGATGTCGATTCTGCGAACGCTGTTGGGTGATGAACACGCCGCTCCGATCACCTTCCTCCACTACGCACGCACCGGCCGCGACGCCCTGTACCGCGAAGAGCTCGAGCGGCTCGCTGCCGAATACGAGAATTTGAACCTGGTCACCGTGCTGACGCGCGAAACGGGCCCGAAGCTCATCTCCGGCCGCCTCAGTCGCGAGCAGCTCAAGTCGATCCATGGCGATCATGCGAACGCAGAAGCGTATGTCTGCGGCCCGGAGTCGTTGATCGCGGCAGCAGAGTCAATCTGGTCACAGGATCAGCTCGAAGACAAGCTGCACACGGAACTCTTTTCGCTCCCGGAACCGCTTGTCGTGACCGAAGACGCCGTCGGCAGCGTGCGCTTCACAAAGAGCGGGGTGGAGGTGGCCAACGATGGCCAGTCACTGCTGGTCCAGGCGGAGCAGGGCGGCCTCTCGCCAAGGCACGGTTGTCGCATGGGTATTTGCCATACGTGCGTCTGCCGCCTCGAGAGTGGAACGGTCCGAAACGTACGCACCGGAGAAGTCAAGACAGTCAGCAACGAGCTTGTGCAGATCTGCGTCAATGCGCCGGTCGGCGACATGGAAATCGATCTCTAGAGAAGGAGTGGCAAGATGCCCAAGTCAGCAACGAAGCAGGCCAACCCAATCACAGATCCCGAGTTTGAACTGACCCAGGAGCAGCTTGATCTGTTCGGCGAGGAGCTTGACGCACTGCGTGCTCGCGTCCTTGACGACCTTGGTCAGCGCGACGCCGACTACATCAACAAGATTCTCAACGCGCAGCGCGGCTTTGAAGTCGCCGGCCGTGGAATGCTCTTCCTAAGTTTCATCCCGCCGGCGTGGATCGCCGGAACGGTTTCGCTCGGGATCTCCAAGATTCTCGACAACATGGAGATCGGGCACAACGTTATGCACGGCCAGTACGACTGGACCCAGGACCCGCGCCTGGACAGCACCCAGTTCGAATGGGACACAAGCTCGCCGTCGGTGAACTGGAAGGACTCCCACAACTACCAGCACCACACGCACACCAACATCGTTGGCAAAGACCGCGACGTGGGCTACGGAATCCTTCGCATGTCGGAAGACCAGCCGTGGCATCCGTACTACCTCGGAAACCTTCTCTACGCTACGCTCCTGATGACATTCTTCGAGTACGGCGTGGCGATGCACGACCTCGAGGTCGAGCGCATGGTCAGCGGCGAAATCTCGGTGACCGAAAAGCGTGAAGAGTTCGACCACATCTGGCGCAAAGTCCGCGACCAGGCGGTCAAGGATTACGTGCTCTTCCCGCTGCTCGCCGGCCCGATGGCTCCGGCCGTCCTGGCAGGAAACTTCAGCGCGAACATCATCCGCAACATTTGGTCCTTCATGATCATCTTCTGCGGTCACTTCCCAGAAGGCGTCGAGGAGTTCACCGAAGAAGAGACTGCCAACGAGACGCGAGGTCAGTGGTACTACCGACAGATCCTTGGCTCAGCCAACCTGACTGGCGGCAAGATCTTCCACATCATGAGTGGCAACCTAAGCCACCAGATCGAACACCACCTCTTCCCGGACATTCCGGCTCACCGTTACTCGGAGATCGCCGTGGAAGTCAAGGAGGCGTGCGCGCGCTTTGGGATCCCGTACAATACGGGACCGCTGCCGAGGCAGTTCGGCAGCGTGGTCAAGAAGATCGCAAGACTCTCTCTCCCGTAGGCAGCGCTACTGCGGGTGGTGCGGCGACGAGATCGATCTGCAGGTCCAGCGAGGGGTTTGGTTCGGCTGGCGTCATTCGTCGTCTCCCGCTTCCGCAAATTCCTCATCGCCGCCCGCAGCGTGGTCCGTGAGCGCGAGAACGCTTCGTCAAGGCTCAGCGGGCCGAGTGAGAAGCCGGGCACTTCGATGCCTTCCGTTGAGGTCGCCGCCATCGCGGCAGCTGGACGATCGGGATTCGGGACTGCGATTGCGACTCCAGACTGGTCGGCCACTTCCATTGCCTCTGTCGACCCTCTTGCGGTCAGTACGCCAGAATGCATGCGCCCATGTCAGCTGCCCCTCCCGCACAACTCGTAAACGCGATCGCGGCGCGCCTTCGCGCGGCCGGCCTTCTCTACGCCGAGGATGAGGCGCGAATCTTGATCGAGGAGGCCGACGACAACAAGCAGCTGGCGGCGATGATCGAGCGTCGCAGCGCAGGAGAGCCCCTCCAGCAGATCCTTGGATGGGCATCCTTTGCCGGTCAACGTGTGTCAATTGCAGCTGGGGTGTTTGTTCCGCGCCGGCGGACTGAACTTCTCTTCTTGCAGGCCGCAAAATACACAGAACGGGGCGACGTCGTTCTTGACCTCTGCTGCGGTTCCGGCGCGATTGGCATGGCAGTTGTCTCGGGCAAGCGCGGAATCGAGTTGCACGCGACCGATATCGATCCAGTCGCGATCGAATGCGCGGACAAGAATCTTGAGGGACTCGGCGCGATGACATACGTTGGCGACCTGTTCGAGCCGCTTCCAGTCGTGCTCCGCGGCAGAATCAACGTGCTTGTCGCAAATGCCCCATACGTGCCGAGCGCCGCGATCGATGAGATGCCCGCCGAAGCGCGCGCACACGAAGCTAGAGCCGCCCTTGACGGGGGAGAAGACGGCCTGGATTTCCATCGCCGAATCGCCGAAGAGGCGCCGGGCTGGATCAAGCGCAACGGTTGCTTGATGTTCGAGACCAGCGAGAGCCAGTCTGACGAATCCATGGCGATCTGCCGCGCCCACGACCTGAAGCCCGAGCTTGTCACGTCGGATGAGTTCGAGGCGAACGTGGTCGTGGCCTGGCGCTAGGCCGGCTGGAACTGAAGAATGTGCCCAACATCCGGGCGACTCTTGCCAGAGAGAACCGATTGATAGGCGGCGTCGATCGCGTCAAGGCCGATGTGTTCCTCGATCTCGAGCCAATCGTTCACCGTCGGCGCGAAGGATTCCCAAGCCTTCTCGCTCCGCTCAAAGAACTCGCGCGCCCCCCAGTCCAGTCGGCGCTTCTCGATCCAGGAGGGGAGGAAGAAGAACTCCCTGCCGGGCGCCATCTCCGTCAAGCTGCTTTCTCGGCCCTGCCAGTGCGTGACGCCGACGATGACGGTTCGTTTCAGGTTTTCGCCAGCGAAGTCTGCGATCGCATCCAAGTTCGCGTCGTTGCCCGCGAAGTCGATCACGAGCATGGGGGAGTCACCGAGTTCGTCGATCTTGTCGTATGAGACAACGCGGTCGTAGTAGTCGGTCTTCCCGCAGAACTCGACGTTGCCCGGCGAGGTCAGGCCGACCAGCTAGAGTGTGCTCGCGGCGTGGTTGAGGCAGAATGCCGACGCGAGCGCGGTCTTGCTCGATGCGCTCGTCAGCACGGCGGTCTCCGCGCCGAACGCGTCGTTCGCGCCAACGAAATCCGCGACGCCGAACGAGGTGGTGAACAGCGGGCGCCAGAGCGAGAGCTGATCTTCATCGGAGCTTCCAGGAAGACTCGCTTCATCGACGGTCATGTACTGCTGGTAGACAGCAGGCAGGTCCGCTCGATGAGGGGCGCCGTCCACGAACCCGCCGTCCGTGACGTGGGTCGGCGTGACCACCAAGTGCGTTGAGAGCGGGAAGTAACCGAAATACCGAGATCCGACCGCGATCTGATCGGCGTTCGATTCGACGACGCTCGCATGCCCCCAGACTGGGACCGATCCGAACCCATCCTCGGCCGGGAAGAATTTCCAATAGCCCATTGCGTCGCCCAGTACGGCATAGGTGATGTTGTTCGCGCTTAGACCAAAGCGCTCGATCTCAAGCAGAACGTCACCTGCACCGATCTCTGGAAACGGTCGCTCTGCGACTTTGGACCTGGACAGGTCATTGCGGTGAACCATGAAGTCGGTGATGGACATGGGAGCCACCATACCTTGATCATGAAGCGGTTGGAGACACATGCCCGATGGCCGCTCGGCTCTGATTCCGATGAGTTTCCGCTCGATTGCAAGAGCCTGGTTTCAGCCGTCCTCGCGCTGCTTACAGCGGGGGTGATCGTCCGCCGGTCTGGCGCCGTTTATGAAGTCACAAATGCGCTGATCTCAGCGCAGCTGCGCGATGGTGAGAGACGCCGAGACGGGGCGGGCGCCGCCGGCACTTGGAGTAATCGTCAGTGCGGGGAAGTTGCCGGTCGGGTTCACGACCGACAGGGCCGAGTTGATCGTGGTGGTCGTGACAAACGATTCACCGCTGATCGCCGTCGAACCGGTGAACCGGCCAACGACCGTGTAGGCAAGCTCGGTGCCGTTCAGGGACAGCATGAGCTGGCCGGGTTCGTCGACGGACACGTTGAACGCAACGCGATACGTCCCAATGTCCGCAAGGTTGAAGGTGTCAGGCGTCAACCGCGTGATCGACCCGTCTGCCGGCCCGTCCTGTGGGAACTCGACTGCGGCTCCGGATGGCACGGTCGCGGGATTGTCCCCCGGCATCAACGCGAAGAACTGAGCGAACGCGGCGGGGCCAATCGCGCCGGTGGCTCCGGTCGCCCCGGGTGAACCTGGGATGCCAACCGCGCCTGTGGCACCAGTTGCTCCGACAGCGCCGGGGGCACCCGCACTGCCTGGCGCCCCGGGGGCGCCTGCGGCGCCGATGGGGCCCATGGCCCCGCTGGCACCGATGGGTCCCTGCGCGCCAGGCGCGCCAGTTCTGCCTTGCGCGCCGGTCCTTCCGCGCGGTCCGGTTTTTCCGCGCAGACCACGAGGTCCACGCTTACCGCGTGGTCCCGCCGGTCCTTGTGGTCCCGCACTCCCTCGTGACGAACCTGGGGCGTTCACGACTCCGTCGGCAGTAGCCAGTTCGTTCGTCCCTGCGGACGATGTCGTGCCGTTCGAAGTGGCGACGGAGCCAGCGAGGATCACAAGCAGGGCGAGCAGGGCGAAAAAACTTGGGTTCAGGAGGCGGCGGTATTCCATTCGGTAAACCGTACTCCCTTGAACGGTCATGGGCGTTTTCCGGTGTCGACCGTCACCTCCGGGCGCTGACTATGATCAGCCAGATCCAGCACGGAGGCCCTTTCGCGCTCACCGCGAGCCTTCTGCCGACGTAAACACCAGATTTGAAAGGCCCCAAAAGTGTCTGACGCTCAGCACCCCGACGCCGTAGTCCGCGAAATGAACGAACCCGAGGCCGACGGTTGTCCCGTCGACCACGGTCGCATCCCGCACCCCACGCAGGGCGGAGGCAACAGCGCCTGGTGGCCGAACCGTCTGAATCTCAAGATTCTCGCCAAGAACCCCGCAGAGGCGGATCCGCTCGGCGAAGACTTCGACTACGCGGAGGCGTTCAAGATACTCGACCTCGACGAGGTGAAACAGGACATCTCGGAAGTCCTCACGACCTCGCAGGACTGGTGGCCGGCGGACTTCGGTCACTACGGGCCGTTCATGATCCGTATGGCCTGGCACAGCGCCGGCACCTACCGAATCACCGACGGCCGCGGTGGTGGGGGAGCGGGCCAGCAGCGCTTTGCCCCGCTCAACAGTTGGCCCGACAACGGCAATCTCGACAAGGCGCGCCGCCTGCTCTGGCCGGTCAAAAAGAAGTACGGGCAGAAGCTCTCATGGGCCGACCTGATCATCCTCGCCGGAAACGTCTCGCTCGAGACGATGGGCTTCAAGACCTTTGGATTCGCCGGAGGCCGCGCCGACGTGTGGGAGCCCGACGAGGACGTCTACTGGGGTGCGGAGACAACGTGGCTGGGCGACCAGTACCGCTACGGAGGCTCCGGAGCGGTGCGCGATGCGACGCAGGATTCGAGCGCGCTCGAAAGCCCGCTCGGCGCGGTTCAGATGGGCTTGATCTACGTCAACCCTGAAGGTCCCGGTGCAAACCCGGACCCGCTCGCATCCGCGCACGACATCCGTGAGACGTTTGCTCGCATGGCGATGAACGACGAAGAGACGGTCGCGTTGATCGCCGGCGGACACACTTTCGGCAAGACCCACGGCGCCGCAGACCCCGACGACTTCGTCGGCCCGGAGCCAGAAGCCGCACCGCTTGAAGCTCAGGGCTTCGGCTGGCTTTCGAGTTACAAGAGCGGCAAGGGTGAGGACGCGATCACGTCTGGCCTCGAGGTCACGTGGACAACCACTCCCGCTCAGTGGTCGCAGAACTTCTTCGAGAATCTCTTCAACTACGAGTGGGAGCTCGAGAAGAGCCCGGCCGGCGCGCACCAGTGGGTTGCCAAGGATGCCGAAGCCGTAATTCCTGGCCCTGCGGCAGACTCCGAGAAGCGCCTGCCGACGATGCTCACAACTGACCTTGCGTTGCGCCTTGATCCTGAGTACGAGAAGATCTCGCGTCGCTTCTTTGAGAACCCCGATGAATTCGCGGACGCATTTGCCCGCGCGTGGTTCAAGCTGACTCACCGCGACATGGGCCCGATCGATCGTTACCTCGGACCGGAAGTCCCCGACGAGACTCTGATCTGGCAGGACCCTCTTCCTGAGCCCACTGCGACGCCGCTCAGCACAGAGGACGCCGCTGCGCTCAAGCAGCAGATCGCAGCTTCCGGTCTGTCGGTTTCTGAGCTTGTGAAGGCCGCGTGGGCCTCGGCTTCAACGTTCCGCGGCAGCGACAAGCGGGGCGGCGCGAATGGCGCCCGTGTCCGCTTTGCACCGCAGAAGGACTGGGACGTCAACGATCCGGAGGAGCTTGCCACGGTGCTGACCAAGCTGGAAGACGTCCGCGCCGCATTCGAGAAGGACGTTTCGCTCGCTGACACGATCGTTCTGGCCGGAAGTGTCGGCGTCGAACAGGCAGCGAAGGCCGCAGGCTTTGATGTGACAGTGCCGTTCACTCCAGGACGCGTAGACGCGTTGCTCGAAGACACGGACGTCGAGTCATTCGAGGCTCTCGAGCCCGGCGCCGACGGCTTCCGCAACTGGATCCGTTCCGGGCACCCGCTCCCGGCCGAGTACCTGCTGATCGACAAGGCCAACCTGCTCACGCTCACCGCGCCTGAGATGACAGTCCTCGTCGGCGGGCTCCGCGTACTCGGTGCGAACCAGGGCGGTTCAGACGTCGGCGTCCTGACCGACAAGCCGGGTCAGCTCACAACCGACTTCTTCGTCAATCTGCTCGACCTCGGTACGACGTGGGAACCGGTCGCGGCCGCGCCGTACGACTTCAAGTCGAGCGACGGCAAGTGGACCGGGAGCCGCGTGGATCTCGTATTTGGATCCAACTCCGAGCTGCGCGCACTTGCCGAGGTTTACGCGAGCGACGACGCACAGGAGAAGTTCGTCCACGACTTTGTCGCCGCTTGGACGAAGGTCATGGACGCCGACCGATTTGACGTGAAGTAGCCAACGCGTCGACGTAAGTCGTGGCGAGGCGATCCCAGAGGGCGTTCGCCTCGTCATCAATAGTTTGACGACTGGGATCGGCATCGAACCAGTCAACCGTTTCGCGGATTCCATCGGCGAACTTTGTTGAGGCCTCGAAACCCGGGACGATCGAGCGGAGCTTGGAGTTGTCGAACACGGCACTGTGCGATTTGTCGCCCCAGAGGCTGCCAAGTTGGCTCGGGTCCGCGGCGATGATCGCGTCGCTTGGCACGTGGAGAATGTCGGGTTCGGCGCCAGCCGCATCGGCGACCAGCCCGTAGATCTGGTTCCAGGTGAGCGCTTCGTCTGAGGTAATGTGAAAGTCCTCGCCGAGCGCAGCGTCTTGACCGAAGAGGCCGATCAGGCCGGCCGCGAAGTCGGAGTTGTGCGTGAGTGTCCAGATCGCCGTGCCGTCGCCGGGCACGAGGATTTTCTTTCCGCGTCGGATCCGGTCAACGATTGTGAACGGCTTCGTCCAGCTGCCGACGAGGACCGGAATCTGTGAGCGGCCGTACGTCAGCGAGGGGCGGACGATGGTCACCGGGAAGCCGGTCTCCTGATGTGCAACCTTGAGCACGCCCTCACAGGCAATCTTCTTCTGCGCGTACTCCCAGTATGGATTTGACTTGGGAGTTCGCTCGGTGATGAGCCAGTTCGACGGCGGCTTCTCGTAGACGGACGCTGACGAGATGAACACGTATTGGCTCGTGTCGGCAAAGGTCTCAATGTCGTCGAGGATCTGCCCGGGTTCGAATCCGATGCATTGCACGACGACGTCCCACGACATGCCGTTCAACACAGATCGCACCTCTGCAGGACAGGTCGCGTCGGCAGTGAGTGTCTGCTCGTCGGCGACCGCAGAGGGGAGGGGTGAGCGTCCCCTGTTCAGCAGCCACACGTCGTGGCCGGCGTCCAGAGCCAAAGCCGCGCAGGCGGAACTGATGAGACCGGTTCCTCCGACGAACAACACCTTCATCTGCGGATCGTACGGGATGATCGGCAAGCGCGTATTCAACCAACCTGTATCGGTGGAAAAGCTCACGCGGCTGACGGCCTGCTTCAAGGCGACGGTCCTGCGTCGGGCAAGGCTTCGCATTGCTGAACGCAGGAATTCTCGGCGCGATGACCGCGCAGCGCTACTTCTTCCAACACGACCAGTCGCGCCTGGGGCCCATCGCCCCCGGTCGACGCTAGGCGTGTTTGAACGGGTTGGCGGTCTTGCCCAGGATGTACTGAACGCGGTTCGGGATCGGCCGCATGCTGGCCGAAAGCACTTTGTTGAGCGATCCCGGAACACAGACCGGCTTGCCTTTCATGACGGCTTCCCAGCCCTCTCGCACGACATCGTCGGCGTCCTGCCACATCACGCCGGGCAGGCCGTCGGCCTGACTGCGCGTTCCCATCACGTCATGGAATTCACTTCGGGTGAACCCGGGGCAGAGCGCGGTGACGTTGACGCCGTAGGACTTGAGCTCCATGTCTAGGGCCTGCGACATGTTCAAGATGTAGGTCTTGATTCCGGTGTAGAGCAGGCTTGCTCCGGGCGGCTGAAACGCCGCGAGCGAAGAGAGGTTGACAATCCGGCCCCAACCGCGATCGCGCATACCGGGAGCGGCAAGGTGTGTGAGCTCGGTGACCGCCGTCACCATCACCTGTAGTTCGCCAGCTATTTCGTCCCACGGCGTTTCCGAGAATGCCCCTTTACCCGAGAGGCCGGCGTTGTTGATCAGAACGTCGATGTCGACGCCGAGGTTCTCGGCGTGTTTGAAAATCTCGCGTGGCGCCTTCCCGTCACGAAGATCAGCGGACAGTATTTCGTAGCGCCCATTGTGTTTCTCAGACAGTGTCCCGGCGAGTTCTTTCAGTCGGTCCTCGCGGCGCGCCACCAACAGAAGGTCGAGACCTTCAGCGGCGAGGAGCTCGGCGAAGGCAGCACCTATTCCGGCGGAAGCTCCTGTGACGAGTGCGGTGCGAGTTGGCACGGTCAGTTGATCCCTTCAGAAGTGAGCGGAGTGATCGATCGCACTGTGAGCGCGGGGACCTCCCGAACGCTGGGTACGAACGACGCGGCAGGCGTGCCGATGTCACCCGCGTACGGGCGATCAGTGGCGCGAAGCGCGAACGGCAGAGGGATTTGACGCTGGCGCTTCGTGAATCCCCACGTTCCGATCGCCAGGTACAAACCGTCGTTGACTCGCCTGATTTCATCGACCATGTTGATCGCCCCGCACATGGAACGGTACGCCCGATAAATGAGTGTGTAGGAATCGCGGCCGTCGTATCGTGATGGTGCGATCATGGTTCGCATCGGGTACCGCTGGATGACCTTGCCGAGCTGACGAAAGCTGTTGTAACCGCGGCCCTCGGTTTCGTTCACCGGTCGGAAGCCTTTGCTCAGCCAAGGCGAGAAGGGGAGCCCGACGGCGAAGAAGCCGTTGATTTCTGCGGCGAGGCTCGGCTGCTGCAAAAGCGTCGCGTCGTAATCGCCGTTCATCTCTTTAATGCCAGGCGAGGGCAGATCGCGAAAGAACGAGAGCAGTTCGAATGAGCCGGCTTCGCGAAGGTCGAGGTACGTTGCGACCTCTTGATCGGTGTTCAAGAGCATGGGGCGTCTACCGTAGCAACTCTTGACGACGGATCAAGAGAGCTGATGGCGAGAAACAAACAACTCCAGGACAGGAACGAGAAGCGCGATGAAGTAGTCACCGCCGCAAGCCAGTTGCTCATCGAAGATGGATATGACGCCACCTCGATGAACCGGATCGCCGATGCCGCCGGAGTAACCCCGAACACGATCTACTGGTACTTCAAGGACAAGGATGCAGTGCTCATCGCGGTCTTGAACGCAGTGGTTGACGATGCCCTGGCGGAATACCAGACGATCGCTGAGCGACCAATTTCTGAGCTCCTCCCGTGGTTGCTTTCTCGACTTGAGACCGCAAAGAAGCTCGTGACCACCGTCCACTCAAGGATCGCCCAGTCGCCTGAACTGAACGAGTGGCATGATCGGTTTCACGTCGCTTCAGAAAGCTTGCTCTGCAGTCACCTCGAGCGCGTCGGCGTGCCGGCGGAGGCGGTCGACGCCGAAGCGAAAATCGGAATCTTTGCGTTTGAGGGGATGTTGATGCACGACCTCGGAGAGACTCAGAACCTCGCGATATGCGCTGCACTCGCCGCTCGTTGGACCGATTAGCAAAAAATGTCGGTCCCATAGATCGGTCGCATTCAGTTGACCTCTGACCTCCCGGAGCGCACTTAACGGCCTACTGCCGACGGTCACATGTAATGCACGATAATTGACGTTATGTGAACTCGTTCAGAACCACCCTGAACGCGTTGCCGGGGTTTGCGCCAGTCGTCACCGGGCTGGGACACGCACGTCGCGAAAGTGGAACTAGGTCGCTTTCAGCGACACCCTTGATTGCGAGTTCTCACCCAGAAACCATCTCTGGTTGATTGACCATTAGCACCCTGCTCTGGCTCCGAAAATGCGAACGGCCCCAGTCGCTGGGGCCGTTCGCGGTGCGGGATGAGCTTTTGGCTCACTACTTGCTTGACGGACTTCCAGTCGCGCCATCGCTCTCGCTGCCTGATTCGTCGGCCTTCTCGTTGGCGTCGGACTGCTCAGGGCCCTCGGCCTTCTCGTTGGCGTCGTTCTTTTCCGTGCCCTCGGCCTTCTCGTTGGCGTGGTTCTTTTCCGTGCCCTCGGCCTTCTCGTTGGCGTGGTTCTTTTCCGTGCCCTCGGCCTTCTCGTTGGCGTCGGGTTTGTCGCTCGCAGTTCCCTGCGTTTGAGCCGGCGGGGTGACTGGCGTGGGCGTGTTCGAAGCGGCGCCCGCGATTGCGGAGCCTCCGAGTGCCATGGCACCAACTGCAATGACTCCGAATACAACCTTCTTGATTCGATCCTTCATTTGATTCCACTCCTTGTTCTTGGATGGGGGACTTACTCCGATTCACGCTAAGTGGGGCAGATGAGTGAACGATGAGACGTAGCTGGCGCTGCTGTGCGGCGCGATCTGCGGATTCTCATCTGGCTCTCATCTTCGGGGTTTAGGGTTGGATCGAAGCAATCCCCTATCCCCTCAACAAGGCCAACATGCGCGTTCTCGTCGTTGAAGATGAAGTGAAACTTGCATCGCTCCTGCGGCGCGGCCTACGCGAAGAGGGGATTTCAGCTCACATCGCACTCCGAGGAGAGGACGCGCTATGGATGGCTGAGGAGACTGAATACGACGTGATCGTCCTCGATGTGATGCTTCCCGGCATCGATGGATTCGTCACGTGCCAGAGGCTCCGTGCACAGTCGATTTCTGTGCCGATTCTCATGCTGACTGCGAGAGACTCTGTCGTTGATCGAATCTCCGGCCTGGATGGTGGCGCAGACGACTATCTGACGAAGCCATTTTCATTCGCCGAACTGCTCGCACGTATGCGCGCGCTTGCGCGGCGCGGGACGGTTGACGTCGAAGTGCGGGTCTCGGTCGGCAATCTACGTCTGGATCCTGCCACGCATGAGGTTTGGCGCGGCGACGTACCAATCGAACTCTCGGTGAAGGAGTTCTCGATCCTCGAGACCTTCATGCGACGGCCGGGGCTCGCGATGTCGCGCGATCAACTGCTCGACAACGCTTGGGACTACGAGTTTGAAAATCGCTCGAATGTCGTAGACGTATACGTTCGCTACCTCCGCGAGAAGATTGATCGTCCGTTTGGAATTGAATCGATCGAAACAGTCAGAGGTGTCGGATATCGGTTGCGGAAAGATGGCGGGACGTGAGCCGCCTTCCAATTCGCATCAAGGTCACTCTGGCGTTCTTTTTGGTGATGATCCTCGTGCTCGCGAGCGCGGGAGTCTTTCTATATGTGAGCCTTGCGGCGAGCCTCGACGAGACAATCAATCAGGGGCTCTACACCCGAGCTTCGGACGTCTCCGCCCTGGCGCGCGAGGCTGACACCGGCCTAAGCCTCTCCGGTGGCAACTCGTTAGCCAAGGAGGGTGAGAATTTTGCCCAGATTGTCGACGAGTCCGGGCGCGTCTTCGACGCGACGCCAGAATTCCGGACGCGCAGCCTGCTCAGCCCATCTGAACTACAGGACGCGTCATCCAGTACGCGCTTGATTGAGAACATCGGGATCGACACCGAAGAACCTGCTCGCATTCTGGCAACACCGGTTTCCGCGCAAGGGCGCCGGCTCGTCGTGATCGTGGGTACTTCACTCGAAGACCGCATTGGAACGCTGAGCGACATGCGCAACCTCCTACTGATCGGAGGCGCACTTGCGCTTCTGCTTGCGTCAACTGCTGGCTACATGGTTGCCGCGGCTTCATTGCGACCGGTTGAGAAGATGAGCCGACGGGCTCAGACCATCTCCGGGGACGAGCTTGGTGTACGCCTGCCGCTGCCACCAGCCAACGATGAAATCCATCGTCTCGGCGAGACACTCAATGCGATGCTCGACCGCCTTGATCGCGCGGTCACCCACGAACGTGATTTCGTGTCGGATGCGAGCCATGAGCTGCGAACGCCACTCGCGGTTCTTCGCACAGAGCTTGAAATAGCGCTCCGCAAGAGTCGGACTGTGGAAGAGATGGAATGTGCCCTCCGCTCGGCGTACGACGAAACTGAGCGGTTGGTGCAGCTAGCTGAAGCTCTGCTCGTACTCGCGCGCATCGATCAAGGCGAGATGCCGCTGAACAAGGAGCTCATCGACGTCAGACCGATCCTCGCGAGGATGCAGTCAAAGTACGAAGAGCGCTTCGAGCGTGCCGAGGGCTCGCTCGAAATGATCGCCCCGCCTGATTTGGAGCTCCTTTGCGATCCGTTACGCGTCGAGCAGGCAATCGCAAATTTGCTTGAGAATTGCCTGCGGCATGGCGGCAGCACCGCGACGGTGGTCACCTCGCGGGTTGACAGTGGTCTCCGGTTAGCTGTGTCTGACGACGGTCCAGGGTTTCCAGATGAATTCGTGCCCCGAGCGTTTGACCGGTTCAGCCGGGCGGCAGAGTCACGCCAGTTCGCCGGCAGCGGCCTCGGTCTGGCGATCGTCAAGTCAATCGTGGATTCGCATGGCGGGACCGTGCGCGTGGTCAACGGCGAGGACGGCGGAGCGACGGTGGAACTCGATTTTCCCAGCCCCTCGTAGGCGCGCGTATTGCCGCGCGGAACCGAGCCGCAGCGCGAGCATTGAACAAAGCCAAATTCGCGTGTTCGTGAACTTTTACTCTCATCTGGATGAACTTGGTCATTCGCAGTTTCGTGAAATCCGATGCTCAGGCCGCAGGCGTAGGGAATCGCCCCACTCAGTCTTGGCGAACCTTGATATCAGTACTGTCTCGCCGGTGAAACTGATCCGCCGAATCGAGTCTGGTCAGGGCGAGTTCCTGCTTTTTGCACTCACGCCGCCAACTCTCGCGACGGATCGCGAGCGCGCGCAGGAGATCGCCGCGCTGACGATCGCGCGCCTCGAGCCGCTGGATCTGGATGGCGTGATCCTCTACGACATCGATGATGAACGCGAGCGGAACCCGGAAGAGCGTCCGTTTCCGTTCATGCCGACCATCGACCCGGCGGACTACTTGGCCGATCACCTTACGGCTTTGCAGACCCCTGTGATCGTCTATCGCGCAGTCAGCAAATATGCCCCCGCGGACCTTCGCACGTGGCTGTCAGCTCAAGATCCCGAGCGGCTGATGACGGTTCTCGTCGGAGCCCCCACGAGCGGCAGGGCGGCCCGAACGTCGCTCGCAGAAGCCCAGGCGCTGCGGCGCGAGGCCAATCCGCGCATGCTGTTGGGCGGCGTGGCTATACCCGAGCGTCATAGTCGGCGCGACGACGAGCATCTGCGCCTGCTTGCCAAGCAGGACGCGGGTTGCCGATTCTTCGTGACACAGGTTGTATATGACATCAACGCAGCGAAGAATCTCGTTTCCGACTACCACTACGAGTGTCGGGCGCGCGGAATGTCGCCAGTGCCAGTTGTCTTCACGTTTTCGGCATGTGGGTCGATGAAGACCCTGAATTTTCTCCGCTGGCTCGGCGTCGATGTACCGCGGTGGATAGAAAACGAGCTCGCGCACGCAGCCGATCCCCTTGAAGCTTCGTATCAACAGTCGCTGACCATCGCCTCGGAGTTGATCGACTATTGCCGCACGCTCGGCATGCCGTTTGGCATCAACGTCGAAAGCGTGTCGATTCGGCGAGTTGAGATCGAAGCTTCGGTGCGACTCGCGGCACAGATGGGAATGCAGATGAGGCGCTAGGGCGGCTCTCAGTTGGATCGCGCGATCCGCTCAGGGTGCGACTCAGACGGCGCGGTTCCGGTCAAAAGTCTCGTCCTGAGTGCAGCAGCCGAACAATCAGAGTCAATCGCCCACCGATCGTAGGGGTCGTTCGCCCGACGAACATGCGGCCAAACCTGCCGCGACTAGTTCACTCTGAGATTCGATTGGGCGATCCAACGGGCGTGTCAAGAAGCGAAACAGACGGCGTTCCACCAGCCCCCATCGAGATTGAAGACTTCGAAGGCATCGGTGTTCCTCCGCGCATCGCATGGCTGGTGTCAGCGATTCTTTACGGCACGTCCTCGATCCTGTTCGGAACTCTTGCATTCGTGACCGGGATCGTCCCGGTCAGTCTCGGATACGTCTCGATCGCGGGGACAACGATGGCGATCATCTGCGTCGTGGGCGCAAAGTTTTTTCCGACCGCTTGGTGGGGCGGACATTTTCGCTCGATCGTGGGCATGACATTGGTCGCGGTCGGCGCGGCGACGATTGGCGAAGTCCATAGCGCTACGTCGCTCGTGATGGTTTATCCGATATTGATCACTGCCTATCTCTACGACTCGCGGCGCGCGCTCCCCTACGTGGTCGTCGGCACCGGGTTTTTCATCGTTTCCTACGCGCTGCTCAACGTTCCTACTGCGCACCTGATCATCACTTCGACGATCGTCGGTGCCATTTCGGCCACGGTCGTCGCTTCTCAGCACGAGCTGCGCGCCATCGTTTCGGTCAACCGAGAATTGTCGACCACGGATGCGCTGACAGGCCTGGCGAATGTCCGGCGACTGCGCAATGCGGTCACGCACTCGTTGGCGCATGATGAGGAGCTGTCCGCGGCGGTCTATGCCATCGATCTTGACGATTTCAAACAAGTCAACGATCGTTTCAGTCACACGCTGGGCGACGCTGTGCTCAAGGCCGTTGCCGACGAAATTGCTACGGAACTTCAACCTACTGACCTGCTCGCCCGCCGGGGCGGCGATGAGTTCGCGATCTTCATCGCCGACAGTGGATCACGCGACCTCGACCAACTGCGCCGAAACGTCGCCGCCGCGATTACCCGCGCCCGAACGCGCGTCTGTCCCGAAGTCACGCCGAACGGCAGCGTAGGGTACGTAATCCGACGGCCCGGCGAGAATGCGACCGAGCTGCTTGAGCGCGCCGACACAGAGCTGCACGAGGCGAAGTTGGACGCGCATCCAGAACGTCGCAGCCAACAGATCGTCTCATTGCACGACTTCAGACGGCGCGTTGGCGCACCGAACGGCCGCAGCGACCATCTGATTCAGAGCGGCACCGAAAGGGTCAGCGATGAGCAAAAGATCGCACGGCAGATCAGGCGGGCGCTCGGACACGCGTCGGGCTGGCAGGTTCTGGCCGTGCTCAACCTTGCCGCGGGACTTGCGGTCATCTTGGCGCTGTCGACGGCCGCCGGCCGCGAGATCGACAACGCAGTTCCGCTGGTAGCCGCAATCGGAATTCTCGTCCTGGGCGGCTTTTGCGTCTGGGCGGGCCGTCGCGAGACCGGAGAAGTCGGCATCCACGTGACTCTCGTGACGATGATCGCGCTCGTCACGGTTGTCCAGCTGGGCGTTGGGCGCGGTCTGCAGGGCGCGTTCGCCGACCTCTATCTCCTGCCGATTGTCGGCGGCTTCTACGCGCTCGACTCGAAAAAGATGTTGCCGTACCTGGTCGCCGGACTGTCGCTGTACGCCGTAACGCTGCTCGAATCCATCTACCCGCTCGCGTTGACGCGCATCATCGTGACAAGTGTCCTGACCCTGGTGATGGTCGGGCTGCTCAGCAAAGCGCGTCGCGTAACCAAAGAGTTCACCGAGAACGCCGTTCAGTTGTCAACGGTCGACGGGCTGACCGGTCTGGCGAATATCCGCGGTATGCGACGGAAAGTTGCCGATGCGATTGACCGTTGCGGCACCTCCGGCGAACGCCTGGCTCTGATCGCAATCGACCTCGACGATTTCAAGCAGGTCAACGACCGGCACAGCCACACCCTTGGCGACCGGGTGCTGGTGGCGGTAGCTGATGCGATGACTGAAGTCGTCTCCCGCAAGGACACAGTTGCGCGCCGTGGCGGGGACGAATTCGAAGTTGTTTGCGTACTTGACGATGATGGTGACGTGCCCGCGCTGGTGTCCTCTCTGCACGTGGCAATTTCCGAAGCCCGCCGAGAGTTGGTTGCGGACGTCGCCAGCTCCGCAAGTATTGGGCACGTCATCTGGAAGCGCGGAGAAAGCTCTGACGCCTTTCTGGCTCGCGCCGACCAACAACTACATGGCGCGAAGGTGGCCTCCCGAGCGAAGCACGGGCGCAGCGCGCGGCGACGTGCATAGCTGTTGCAAAACCTCGCAAGCTCGGCGGCGCCCTTGAGTTCGCCGACATGATGGCTTCGCGCGGACGCCGATGAAATCCTTCCGGATACCATCACCGCCATGAGCACTACCCCGGGTTTGCTGATTGCGTTCGGCGCCGGCTTTCTCTCCTTCATCTCCCCTTGTTGCCTGCCCCTGGTGCCGGGGTATTTGGCCGCGGTCACGGGAACTGAACACCAGCCGGTCGAGCGCAAGGTCGACCTGTTCGTGATCCGGCGAAGCTTGATTTTCGTAGGAACCTTTGCTTCGATTTTCATCCTCTACGGCCTGAGTGCCACAGCGGCAGGGACGTTTCTAACCGACAATGCTGCTCTTTTGAACAAGATCGCCGGGGCAGCGATCATTGCGATGGGGTTGATTTTCATGGCCTCCCCCTTCGTTCTCTCCTTGAACAAACAGTGGCGTCCGTCGAGCCTGATCGAGCGCGCAGGAGACGGCGGGCCCGCGATCGCCGGTGCGGCGTTCGCCATTGCATGGACTCCCTGCATGGGTCCCACGCTCGGCGCCATCCTCAGCCTCGCGGCCACGCAGGAACGGTTGGCCCAAGGTGCGCTGCTGCTCGCCGTCTACTCGGCGGGGCTGGCGGTCCCATTTCTTATGTCCGCAATTGCTTTTTCGAATGCGACGAATTCGTTCTCGTTCTTCAAGCGCCATTACACAGCGATCCAGCTCGGTTCGGGAGCGGTTCTCGTGGCGATGGGCGTCCTCGTGATCACCGGCGAACTATTTCGAATGAGCATTGCCGCGCAGGCGTTTCTCCAGAAGACCGGGCTCGACTGGATCGCAGGAATTTGAGCGGGATTCCCACACGGCCGGGCGAGATAAGCAACAAATAACAAAAAGTTTAGGCTAGACTAAACCGTGTTGTGGAAAAGAAGGCAAAGAAGAACGTAACTCGCCGCGAGGCCCTCGCCAAATCGCTTCCGCTGCTTGCAGGGATAACCGCCGCGAACGTCGTCGGTCCTGACCTGGCAGTGGCCGCTGCAATGAAACATGGCTCGCCAGGCACGTCTTCCGGGAATGCAAAGCTTGATCCCCAGTCGCTTTCGGCAGAAGGGGTCCACGGTGCCGGCGCCCCGGTTTCAATTGGGCCTGGAGCGCTGGACGCATTGACCTACCCGCCGCCTCCGACTCGCCGTCGTCCCGGCAAAACCCGCCAGTTCGACATCGTCGCGCAAACGCGCGATATCGAGATCATCAAGGGAGTCACGTTTCCTGCGTGGACCTACAACGGCACCGTGCCCGGGCCGATTCTACGCGTCAATGAAGGCGAAATCCTCAGGGTGGACTTCCGGAACGCATCGCCCCATCCGCACACAATCCATTTCCACGGGATCCACCCAGCAAAAATGGACGGTGTATTCGAGGTGGTTGCCCCCGGCGACAAGTTCGTATACGAATTCGAAGCTCAGCCCGCCGGCGTTCACCCCTACCACTGTCACGTCCCGCCACTGCGCGAGCACATCCAGCGCGGGCTCTACGGAACCCTGATCATCGATCCCAAAGAGGGCCGTAAACCCGCCCAGGAAATCGTGATGGTGATGAACGGCTATGACACCGACAAGGACGGTGCAAACAACTTTTACAGCGTCAACGGCGTGGCCTTCTACTACGCAAAGTACCCGATCAAGGTCAAGCGCTCAGAAACGGTCCGGATTTATCTGCTCAACATGACTGAGTTCGACCCGGTGAATTCGTTCCACCTCCATGGCGAGTTTTTTCGCTACCAAGAGAACGGGCGTTCAAGCAATGCTTGGCGAGAGACAGACAATGTCGCTCAGATCCAGGGCGAGCGCGGGGTGATTGAGATCGATTTCAACAACGCCGGCATGTTCATGTTTCACGCGCATCAAACCGAGTTCCTTGAACTCGGCTGGACCGGCTTCTTTGACGTCGAGGACGCATGAGTTCAGCGGATACGGCAGCAGCGCCCGAGGCCGAGCCCGTCCGCCCGGCTCCCAAAAGACGTTGGCGCAGGTGGGCGCTGGTTGCGCTACCACTGGTCCTGCTGTTTGGCGCACTCGCTGCGTTCAACGCGATGGACGACCGTGTTTTCGGCCTGATCGGCGACAATCCGCCGCCCGCCGATGTTCTGAACGTCTCACGGGTGCTGTTTGAGGAGGGCGAGATCGTTGTTCGCGTGACGAACACCCAGCCCGACCCCATCACGATTGGCGTAGTCACGGTCGACGATGCGATCGTCAACTTCTCGGTCGATGGCAATGAGACTCTCGGGAGATTTGATGGAGCAAAGATTCGGATCCCGATGGATTGGAATGAAGGCGAGCCTTATGTGATCGGAATCACGAGCGGCTCGGGCATACAGACGACGGCCAGGGTGACTGCCGCAGTCGCACGGGTGACACCGCGGCCTTCGAGCATCTTCGGTTTTGGTCTGATCGGGCTTCTCGTTGGCGTGCTTCCGGTCGCGCTTGGGCTGTTTTGGCTGCCGGCACTTCGAACTGCCAGTAGAAATGCTCTCGCGGGATTCATGGCACTGACGGCCGGGTTGCTCGTTTTTCTCGCCGTTGACGCAATCTTTGAAGCGCTCGAGCAATCCGCAGCACTACCCGGCGCGCTCGGCGGACTGGGTCTGATCACTCTCGGTGTTTCGCTTAGTTTTGTCGGCGTCGGAGCGCTCTCGGCAGCGCTGACCCGCCGCGCCGGAAAGGGAGTATCGAAAACGACCGGAGCTTCGGGAATGGCGCTCGCGATTGCCATTTCGGCAGGCATCGGCTTTCACAACCTCGGTGAAGGTCTCGCGATCGGAGCGTCGTTCGCCGTTGGAAAATTGGCGTTCAGCTCGCTCCTGATCATCGGCTTCGCCGTCCACAACATCACCGAGGGGCTTGCGATTGCCGTGCCACTTGCTGACCGGGACGAAGGCCGAGTGTCGGTGCGGAAGCTCACCGGTTTGGCTCTGATTGCCGGATTGCCCGCTGTCCTTGGCGCCTGGATCGGAGGATTTGTCACCTCCGCCCTGCTCGCGACCTTCTTCTTTGCCGTCGCAGCTGGCGCGGCCGCGCAGGTAGTCGTGGAAGTCGTCGGGTACATTCGCGGGCACACCGGCCACAGCTGGCGAACACCCTACGTAGCCGGAGGATTCATCGCCGGCATCGGGATCATGTACGCGACGAGCCTGCTTGCCGTTTGACGTTTAGCTCGGCGCCGCCGATGTCGAACCGCAGCGACTGAGCTACCAGCGGAGCGAATCCGAGATTCTGGCCGGCGGCGTTCGGGTGGTACGACGACGCTCAACACGTGAACCCGTTCAACCACGGCGCCGAAGGGCCAGACGTCGTGGCCAATGAATGGAGGGAGCGAATCCGCAAACTCGAATCCGGCCGCGGTCGCCCGCGCCTTGATCGTGTCGCGAGGTACGGTCGCCACCTGATTGATCCCGGCTACTTCGGCCGACGAGATCCCCAGCGCTGCCCCACTCGTCCGCGTTCCAGCTCACAAACGCAAGGCCAATTTGCGTGCTCCACAGCGGAAAGATCAACGACGGGCCTATCCGTTGACGTGCGCCGTCGGTCACCCGTCAGTATCAACTTCATGCAGCCCGGCCCCGTCCTGGGGCCCACCTTAGATCGCGTCCGGGTGATCGTCGGGCGCCCACCTCAAGAGATCACCCGGCTGACAATCAAGCGCCGCACACAGTGCCGCCAACGTCCTGAATCTGACCGCCTTCGCGCGTCCGTTCTTCAGGACCGCCAGGTTCGCGGGCGTAATACCTATCTCGTCAGCAAGATCGCCAACCGAAATCTTTCGACGAGCTTGCATCAGGTCGATGTCGACGTAGATCGGCATCAGATGACTTCCCTCAGCTCGCTCTCAAGATGGCTCGCCTGCACATCGCGGGTGATCGCCTGAACGAGCAGCACGCGCATCAAGAGGATGACCAGCGCAATGCCGGCGAACACGACTGCGACTCCGCCGATAAGCAGCACGACACCTGGAGCGACCGATTCGCCTGGTGCGAGGACGACCCCGAGGGCGAACGCCAAGATTGACGCAGTCACAACTGAGCCGATGATCACATCGACGTAGCGGAATGATGCGTCTGAAAAGAGTGCGTCGCGGCGCAACAGGCTCAGAAGCTGCCATATACATACGGACGTGACTTGGATCGCTATGAATCCGAAAACGACAATGACGATGATTGGCACCGCGACGTCGGCGATCTCGCCGCTGAAATCCTCTTTCAGGTCCTTGGCGAGCATCGGAATCATGACGGTCTGAACAAAGAGCGAGCCGGCGATCACCAGCCCGAGGACGACGCGCAGTGCACTGATTGTGATGTTTCCCATTTATACAAACTTTCTATCGATGTTCGATGGAAGTCTATCGATTATCGAGAGAAGCGTGCCGCATCTTCGACTTTAGTCCGGGTCGTCCGTGCTGGTCGCCTTGTGCCCGTACATGTCTGCATCCGCCCGTGAGATCAACTCGTCGAGCGAATCGTCTGGCTCCAGAGCGGCGAGGCCGATCGTGATCGAACTGCCCGCGGCGGCGCCGACGGCGATTTCGATATCCGCGGCCCGCTTTCGCGCGGTTGCCATATCCGTATTGACGAGCCCGCAGATGAACTCGTCTCCGCCGACACGAACGACTGGGTCGTAAGCGCGGAGCTGATGACGAAGTACCTCGACGACCTTTCGCAAGAGCTCGTCGCCAGCGGCGTGTCCCTGCTCGTCGTTCAGCTGTTTCAGTCCGTCGACGTCAATGAATGCGACGACGAACTGTTGCTCTGAGCGCCTCGATCGAAGTATCTCGTGCTCCAGAGTCAAGAATCCCAAATCACGCATATACGCGCCTGTCAAGGCATCCATTTGCGCGCTCTGTAGCTCGCCGCGCGCCAATCGGCGTTCCTCTGCCGCAAGCCTGCGATCGTCGGCCGCGCGAGCGCGATCGTCAGCGGCTCGCTGCCTCGCCGCCGCAGATCGCTCACGAAGCTCCCGGCTCAACGCGAGGGCCTTTCGGAGGTGCTCGTCCTCCGGGCCGATCGTCTCGCGCACAAGGGCATCCTCAAATGCTTCTCTTCGGTCCCGGGAGGCGGCCGCTTTGTCGCGAGCATCTGCGACCCGGTCGCGGACGCGTGCCGATTCGTCGCGGTCGACGCCGGCGCTCGCACGCTCGAGGACGCTCAACTGACGCGCAGAGGACGCCGCCTCACGATTCTGTTGGGACTTCGTGCGCTCTTGGCTCGCTCTTTTATAGGTCTTGTCTGCGGCGGTCCCAGGCGGGGTCTGTTCGTGCTCCTTGTCGGCCGACTCCTGGTCTCGGTCGGCGGCGGCCTGATCGCTGTCGGATCCTTTCTGGTCTGAGATCGAAGCTGCGTCATCACTGTCCGCCGCGTGCTGCATGTCATCCGCGGCAGTCTGATCGGCGTCCGAAAGCGTTTGTTCGAAGTCCGAAACGTTTTGTTCTGACTCGATGAGGTCGTCGTCAAACTGCAACGGATCCACCCGTTGCCGTGATTCACCCGCTCGCCTTCGCGAGGAGAATCGCTGTCGTAATGATTTGAGCAAGGGATACCTTCCGCCGAGTAGTGCCTGCAATCGGGCCTCGCGGACCGAAGGACAAACGACTAAACCCAAGTGCTCCAGACTACTTCAATCAGGGTATATCCGTCGACCGTGAGTAGCGGCGCCATGCTGGACGCCGCTTGAACAGTCATGGCGCCAGTTCTCCAAATCTTTCACGTCAGCAGCTTGGCCTTCGCGCTGCGGAACTCCTCATCATCCAGTGAACCGGCGCGGTGCAGCTCCGCGAGACGCTCGAGCTCTCTCGACGAGTCAGGCGTCGGGCGGCTGCTCGCGAGCCTTCGGGTCGCGGTCCAGTGCGCTGCGAGACCGATCCCCCAGCCGAGCAAAACCCAGACGAACCACGGATAGTCCGTCCCGCCGCTCAGCTGCCACGTCACGGCCCACATCGCGATCAGCAGAACGTTGACCGCTACGAAGACTGTCGCGTGGATGTGAAGTGCGTGTCGGGCGTGACCTGAAAGACGTTCTGCGCGCTGAGCCCGCTTGGCGTCGCGTTTCTGCTGTTCGGCCGTCTCCACGCGCTCGACGGCGCGTGCGAATGGATCGTCATGCATGGGATCTCCGTTTGTTCGGTTTGGTGGATGAGTTGATGTTGAGAAGTTCAATTTCGCTCGCTGCGGATTCAAGTATCTGGGAGGCCTCTGATGCATCCACGCGGCCCGAGAGCGGTGCGAGGCGCGCCTTGAATCGAGTGAGAAGCACATCCAGTGATTCGATCTCGTTGAGCGTCACGTCGAGGCGGTACTCAAGGGCTGCGAGTAGTTCCGCCCGGTCGTCCAGGGCGCGAAGTCCCTCCGTCGTGATCGAGTAGACGATTCGGCCGCTCTCCTCGGCGCCCGCGATCAATCGCTCGACCTGCAGCGCCTCGATTGCGGGATAAATGCTGCCTGGCGACGCCTTGTACCTCGGCCCAAAGAGCCGCGTCAGTTCAGACATGATTTCGTAGCCGTGTCGGGGTTCGGTAGCCACGAGCGACAAAAGCACCAATGGCAACTCACCGTGTTTGAAGAATCGTCGTGACATACGCGCTCCTAGTCGGCCATGCTTTCGGCCGGTTGTGACCAGGTCAGTGATTTCGCTTCCACGGGCTTACTCAGGCCCTTTAGTTCGAGCGCACCGAGCGACACGAACGATTCTTCATTCGCTCCGTCGCCCAAGGCCCGCGCGTCAGAGGAAACAATCGTCTGCCCCGCCTCCGCGCTGTCGCAAAGGCGTCGCGCGATTATCACTGTCGATCCGAAGAAGTCGTTGCCGTCGCGAAGCAGCTCGCCCGCATGCAGCCCGACCCGAAGCCCTAGTTGGTCGGTGTCATTGGCGACTCGCCGCTGCATGTCGGACGCACATGCAATCGCTGGCGTCGGTTTGGCAAAGATCACCATCAAGCCGTCGCCGAGGTTTTTGACCACCCGGCCGCCGTGCTTCTCGGCGACCTCATGAAGCAAAGTGAAATGACGCTGGCGAATTTCATGGGCAGCCGTCTCCCCCACTTGATCGATCAGTTTCGTCGATCCAACGATGTCGGTGAACAGGACGGTCGCAAGGGCGCTGTAGCGGCCGTTCTGCTCGAGCGTGCGCAAGCCATCGTGAGTGGTTCGAAAGGTTTTCTCGCCCGCGTGGTTATGGGCCTGGATGAGGCCTTCGCCGACCAGCACCTCAAGCGCGCTGCCGAGCCTTGGCTGCAATCGTGCGAATGGATGGGCTCGCCTCAGCTGCTTCGCGATCTGACTGCGAGTGGCAGCGCCCAGACTCGTCAGTTCCATGACCTGGAGGAGGAGATCTTTCGTGGCTATGTCTCGCGAGGCGCCCATTACGAAGCTCTTACGAAACACTATAACGAAACCCTTACGAAAGTCAAGCAACGTCCGCTATGGATTCCGCGTTCCGAGTACGACGTGGCCTGGCGTGCTCAGATCGTCAGTACGCGACGCCGGGAACCGATCGGACTACTCCGATTCCCGGCGCCAGGAGATGGGATCTCCCGCGAGGATCCAGGCCGGTTGGCAGACATGCATCCACTTTGCGCCCGGGGGGCAACAAGCGCGGATTTTCGGCCAGACCGTTGTGTCGCACATACTTGGCGCGTGGCGACTGAACGCCGGCGCCCAGCTCACGAAACCAACCGTGTGCTGCACGTACTTGGCCTCAGCTCGCGTTTTGTGACAACTAGTCGCTGACTTTCAGTTCCGGCGCAACCGGCGTTGCTCGCGATTCAAGCAGCTCGAAGCTCTCGAGCAGGTCTCCGACCTTCACGTCCTGTCCAGCGAGGAGTGCTTCGCTGCCGACCACGACGGATTCGGAATAGATCAATGCCGACGTGGTTGTGTCGAAGTAGACGGTACTCAGAGTGCCCGACTCGGAGAAGGTGAATCCAACGGCAGGACGACCGCGTGGATCTCGAGCGCGATCGAGAACATTCACGCCCCTGATCGTTGCGAGATCACGAATCATCGCCGCGCGCAAGGTCTGCGGCAGAGGTGGTGACAGGTCGCGGAGCGCTTCCGTGATGATCATCCACTTGGTTCCGTCGCCTTGGCCGCGGCCGACCGACGCCGCCTGTTTTTCAATCTCCCGAAGCAGTCGATCGGGAGTCTGGGCAAGCTCGTCCATCTGAGCACGTGAGTACGTCTCGTCGCCGATGCGATATTTGCCATACGCCGGGTAGCGATAGACGATCAGCGGGGATTTTGGCTCGCTGAGGACCCGCGTCTCGATGGTTCCTCGTTGGGCGACGCTCAGCCACGCACGGCGTTCGGTAGCCAGAAGTCGTGACGGGACCAGCGGCAGGATCGAGTAGTTGCGCACCGTCTGACGCGAACGCGTGAAGGTGAACCAGTCGTCCGGCGGGTACTCGGCTGCAAGCGCCGTCTTCGCCACGTCGGCGGCGGCTTCGGCGACCGTCGGGTTGCTCTTGAATGGAATCGCTGTGATCGCGATCAAGATCACGACTACGGCAAGCACTACGACCGGGACGGCCCACGCGCGACGCCACTCGAAACTCCAACGAGGCCCGGACGGCTGTTGCTCGAGGACCACGTCGGCCTCTAAAGCCCGCACAAACTGCTCACGCAGATCGTTCAGCGCCGACACGCGGAAATCCATCTCTCCGTGCCTATTCATCGTCGTCCTCCAGTGACTTTCTGACTTGCGCCAGCTCTTTCTTGAGCTCTTTCAAGCCGCGGCTCACGCGCGCCCGGATGACCTCTTCGGTCGTCCCGAACCCTGTGCGATATCGGCGTAGTTCCGCTGCTCCAGCACTCGCGCGCGCACAGCCTCGCGGTACTCAGGCCTCAGCGAATCGAGTGCGCGGCCCACCGCTCTACGGAGTTCGACCATTCGCGTGAGCTCTTCGATCTGCGTAGCTTCGTCTTTGCCGAGTTCGACCGGCTCGAACCTCAGTTGCTGCATGGCGCGTTGTTCCACCTGGCCGCGGCGGAAGTAGTTGTTCATCAGATTTCGAGCTATGCCAAAGAGCCAACGCCGCCCGTCCTCGAGCGAATTTCCTTTGAACTTTCCGCGGCTGGCGATTGCCTCTGCAAATGTTTCGCTCACCAGGTCGAACGCAATTTGCGTGTCAACCGTGCGGTGAACAAAGAAGCGGAGGAGATCCTCGGCGTTCTCGTCATATAGACGTGTCATATCTTCGTTTGTGAGATTCAACTCGTCTGCGCCCGTATACACATGGTTCGGGAGCGCAGATTGTGACCACCTAAATTTGGAACTGTCACAAGTCTTCGGTTCGGACCATGTAGAAACGACATCGCCCACACGGAGTCACGGATCTGGTGGTTCCTGTCAGCGATGTCCCAGTCGGGCTGGATTCGGATTCAGCACGGCACCATCTGCCGCCGACCTGGCGCGGCTCCACTCACTGCGCTCCCGCATAAGGCGGGTGGATGTCGCGCGCTGCCCCGTCTGGACCCCTCATCTCCGGACGGACGCGGCGTGGAACATTCGTCCAGGAAGTGTCACAAAGCCTGATTACCCGCCACATACGGGGTAAGCCCGGCTAGCTGGCCGGTCAGGCAGCTCGCATAAAAGACAACTCATGAGGGGTGAGTCACTTGTTACGAGAGACCCATGCAACATCCAACCGCTGGCGTAGAACCGCCTGCGTGATCAGCTCGGCCGTCGCATTGCTCATTGGCGTCGGCGTCGCAAATGCTGAAGCCGCCACCTACGGCTACTGCTCCGGCTGCACAATCAACGGGAATGGCGGCTCGGTGACAGCGGGCATATCTCGCTACATCACATCCAACTACGTCCACCGTCTTTCCGGCCCGTCCGGCGGGGTCACAATCGGTGCGCGGGCGTTCTACACGGACAACGGATCGTGGGGCAACTTCGTCTATTCGACGTCCACGGAAGTCACCCACGGCTACTCAGGTAGTCGGCCCGCCCGTGGGTCCGCTTCGAACTTCGGCGCTGGCAACTACGGGTTCAACGCCCACGTCCTCTATTAGCACTCGCACGCAGAATCCCAGGAGCAAAGACGATGAAACCTCGAAACTTTTCCATCTTCGTGACGATCGCATGCGCGGTTGCAATCGGTGCATTTTGGATCAATACGGCTGGTGCAGGAGTGGAATCCAAACGTGAAGCCCCAGTGAGGGTGTCCTCGCTGACTGAGCCCTTCAGCCCAACCAGTGCCCAGCGGTACGAGCTGCGGCGGCTTCGCCAACAGCTGCGACGGGCGAACGCTGCGTCTATCGCGTCCACGATAGAGATCCCCAACGCGAGACCGGTGCCGCTTCCGAATGATCTCGGGACCGCGTGGGTGGCAAGCGCTCCTGACGGAGGTGTCTGCACATTCATCCCCGATCCGCTCGGCGGGTTCGGATCCAGTTGCGCAACTCAAGCGGACCTGCGATCCGGGGGTGCGATCACCGTTCTGGGTGGTGCTGGCGAGCTGAACGACCAGGCGGTCGCCGTGCTGGTGGTGCCAGACGGTGGCCCCACCCCGGTCGTCACGTCGCCAGACGGCACGCAGCGTGCCGAGCCGGTGCCCGGTGTTGGCGCGACCCTCGTTCCGGAGGAATCGCGCTTGCGGATCGGCGGTGTGAGCCTTCGTGTGCCGATGGCGGACGCCCCATGAGCTGACCCCATGACGCTGCCCGGGAGTATCGTCCGTACGCGATGAACCCGAACTTTGGCGACTTTCAACTAGAGATCTATCTGGCCGGCCTGAACGGCGCAAAGCCCGAGCATCCGATGACGTTTGCGGACCTCGCGGCTCGCGCCGAGGCCGCACTCCCGACTGAGATCTTCTCCTACGTTGCCGGTGGTGCCGGAAACGAGCACACCCAACGTCACAACGTCGAAGCCTTCGACCGGTACGCGCTGATTCCGCGGATGCTCGCCGGCGCGGCCGATCGTGACCTCTCGATCGAGCTATTCGGAATGAAGCTTCCGACTCCACTCCTTCTGGCACCAGTTGGAGTGATCGGGCTCTGCGATCCAGACGGCCACGGCGACCAGGTCACGGCCCGCGCGTCGGCCGCAACCGGCGTTCCGATGATCGCGTCGACCTTGACGGCGGATCCGATGGAGGATGTTGCGCCCCTGGCCGGTGAGACACCCGGGCTCTTCCAGCTCTACACCCCGGCCGACCGTGATCTCGCCGCCAGCTTCGTGAAGCGGGCCGAGGCCGTTGGCTACAAGGGGATCATCGTCACGCTCGACACGCAGATCCTTGGCTGGCGCCCGCGCGACCTTGGGCTGGGGTCCTTCCCGCAACTGCGAGGCCTGTGCCTTGAAAACTACTTCTCCGACCCGATCTTTCGGGCGAAGCTTGAGAAGTCGCCCGAGGAAGACCCGATGGCGGCCGCCCTGCACTGGGCGCTCGGCTTTTCTGACGCTTCGCTGGGTTGGGATGATCTCGCATGGTTGCGGTCGCTCACAGATCTACCTCTGATCCTTAAGGGCATTTGCCACCCGGAAGACGTCCATCGAGCAATCGACGGCGGCGTGGACGGAATCTACTGCTCAAACCACGGCGGTCGCCAAGCCAACGGCGGCCTCGCCGCGATCGACGTCCTCGCAGATGTCGTAGAGGCAGCCGGGGACGCTCCGGTGATATTCGACTCAGGTGTACGCGCCGGCGAACACGTCGTCAAGGCGCTTGCCCTGGGGGCGACTGCCATCGGGATCGGCCGGCCCTATGCCTATGGACTGGCCGCCGGTGGCGAGTCCGGGATCGTCCACGTCTTGCGATCGCTGCTCGCCGAGACAGACCTGCTCATGGCCGTCGATGGCTACGCCTCGATCGCAGACCTGACGCCAGAGGCGCTGGTCAAGACCTGAAGGCATAGACGCATGGCGCACGACTGCGGCCGACCTGTAGTCTGGAAAAGCCATGTGCCGCATATTTGGAACGGTCTCATCGGATCCGATTTCGATCCGACATGAATTGGTCGAAGCGACCAATCCGATGATCCGCTTGTCTGAAGATCACGACTCTGGCTGGGGGGTCTGCGCGTACCCGCAGGTGGGAAGCGCGGCACCGCTGTCAGAGCGATTCGCAAATTCCGCGCACTCGGATAGTCGCTTCGACGTGGCAACCCAACTGAGCGGACGAATCTTCAACGCGCACGTGCGCCGCGCCACGCTCGGCGGCGTCAGCAGCGAGAACACCCACCCCTTCGAGTTTGGACCGTACAGCTTCTCACACAACGGCACCGTTCTCGGGTACCGCAATCTGCTGCGGCCGGGCATGGGCGATCCAGTGGGTCAGACCGACTCGGAATGCTTTTTCATGCGTTTGATGAGCGATTTTGATCCGGTGGACCCAGTGCGCTCACTGCGCAGTACGATCGCGGCGCTGGTCGCTGGCCATACATTCTCTGGTCTGAATTTCCTCTTCAGTGACGGACTCAAGCTCTACGCCTACAAACTTGGCATCTTCGATCTCTACTGGGCGACCAGACCGGGCGTTGCGCTGGTTGCGAGCGAACCGCTGACCAGGGAGCGCTGGCACAGCGTCCAGCAGGACGTTCTGCTCACGCTTGACCCCGAGTCCCCCGAGGATTTGATCGGCGAGCGGCTCTTGGGAGACGAGCTTGTAGAGGTCGCTCAGATCCAGAAATTGGAGCCCGACGCATCGATGCGCGGGGCTGAACGAGGCGAATGGGCCGCCAATTTTGCGCTTGAAGTCGCTCACAATCCCGCAAGCACGCCTGCCTGACAAGAGACAGCGGGGCGAGCCGCGATAATCAGCGGCTCATGGAATCCGTCTCCAGGGTCAAACTCGGTGCAGCCAAGAGCATCGGCGCCGCAAGTCGGTTCAGCGGTCGTGGCGGTGGCACGTCCCTGCCCGGCAGAGTCTTGCTGCGCCTGCAGGATGACGCAATCGCGCGGCTCTCGAGCGAGCTGCCCCGCGGTGCCGTCGTGATCTCCGCGACCAACGGCAAAACCACCACCGCGTCGCTCCTCGCAAGCGTGCTCGGCAGGTCACGGATTCCCGTCGTGCACAACCGAGCCGGCGCGAACATGGCTGGCGGCGTGGCCACGGCGTTGCTCGACGCGACGAAGAAGGGTCAGGTCCAGGGCGAGATCGGCTTGTTCGAGGTCGACGAGGCCTGGACCGCGCGGATCGTGGAGCAGACCCAGCCCTCAGTCCTTGTGCTGGCCAATCTGTTTCGCGATCAGCTCGATCGTTACGGCGAGCTCGAGACACTGGCCGATTCCTGGCAGCAGATGATCTCGGTCCTTCCGCCAGAGACCCGGGTGGTGCTCAACGCCGACGATCCCCTGCTCGCGGGACTGGGCGCCGGGCGCGAGAACACGCTCTATTTCGGCCTTACAGACACCTCTCACGCCGAACCGGTGCCGCGACACGCCGCTGATTCAAAGTTCTGCCGCGTATGCGGCGCGCCGCTGGAATATGACGCAGTGCAGCTTGGGCACCTTGGTATCTACCGCTGCCCGAACGGCGACTTCGCGCGACCGGAGCCACAAATCGCCGCGACGAAGATCACGACCCACGGCATGGATGGGAGTGAGTTCACGATCTCGACTCCCGACGGACCGATCGATGCCGAGCTGCCGATCCCGGGCCTGTACAACGTTTACAACGCCGTGGCCGCCACCGCGGCCGCGCATGCGCTCGACCTGAGCGCGGGCGCGATCGCGGGTGGCCTCGCCGCCGCCCGCGCTGTGTTTGGACGAGTCGAGACGCTGCAGATCGCGGGGCACTCCGTCGCCCTGATGTTGATCAAGAATCCCACCGGCGCAAACGAAGTCCTGCGCACGATTTCCGAAGAGGCTCCCCCATTCGACATCTGGGTCGCCCTCAACGACAAAATCGCCGACGGGCGCGACGTCTCGTGGATATGGGACGCTGACTTTGAGATGCTCGCCGGAAAGGTCCGGATGATCACCTGCTCGGGAACGCGTGCGGAGGAGATGGCGCTTCGTCTTGCCTATGCGGGGATCGATCGCTCCCTCATAGTCGTCGAACGCGCGATCGAGAGGTCATTCGATGCGGCCGTCGCGGAGGCCGTTCGCGCCGCCACTCCGATCTTCGCCCTCCCGACGTACACCGCATTGATCGAGTTGCGTACGGCGATCGCCAAGCGCGGCGATGCGCCGACCTACTGGGGTGGCTGATGGCAGGCGGACCGACACTGCGGGTGTGCGTGCTCTACCCGTCGCGGATGAACATCTACGCGGACCGCGGCAACACGCTGCTGCTCCAGCACCGCTGCGAGGCGCGCGGAATTGGCTTTGAGCTGACCGCATCCGAGGCGGGCGAGCACGTCGACCCTGCCGCGCACGACCTGTTCTACATCGGCGGCGGGCAGGACTCCGATCAGGTGCGGATCGCCGAGGACATGCGCGCGACCAAGCGCGCAGCCCTGGCCTCGGCAGCCGACGACGGCAAAGTGATCCTCGCGGTCTGCGGCGGATACCAGCTGCTCGGCGAGTACTACGAGCTGAGCGACAGAAGAAGGGTCGAAGGCCTTGGGATAGTTGATCTCCGCACCGTCAGGGAACCGGGCGAGCGCTTGATCGGCAACGTGATCATTGAGTTTGATGTTGACGGATCCCCTCGGATCCTCGCGGGGTTCGAGAATCACGGCGGACGCACGTACCTCGAACCGGGGTGCAACCCGCTCGGAAAGGTTCTCAAGGGGCACGGAAACAACGGCAAGGACGCGCACGAAGGCGCGCACATGAACAACGTGTTCGGCACCTACCTGCACGGACCGCTCCTGCCGAAGAACGCATGGTTTGCTGACCACCTGACCCGCCTCGCGCTTGGATCAGACACAGAACTCGAACCACTCGAGGACGGACTCGAGAGCCAGGCTCATGCGAGCGCAATTCGCGCAGCCGGCGGCAATTCAAACCTTGCCAAGCTCTCCAAATGACGATCCCGTTCGCCGCCGCAGCTGACGACGTCTCCGCGGCACTGCTCGCGCTCTTCATCCTGCTTCTCGCGGCCAAGCTCGGCGAGGAGATCTGTCGTCGCCTGCAGCAGCCGGTGGTGATCGGTGAAATCCTCGCTGGCACGATCGTCGGCTCGTCGGTGCTTGGCCTCGTCAGCATCGACACCGTGCTCAGCGTTTTCGCGGAATTGGGCGTGATCTTCCTGCTCTTCTGGGTCGGACTCGAGACGAAACTCGGGGACATCAGATCCGTTGGCAAATCGGCGACGCTTGTTGGCGTGTTTGGCGTCGTGATCCCCGTCGCCGTCGGAATCGGCGGTGCCTTCGCGCTCGGCGCGTCAACCTCAACCGCCGTGTTCGTCGGTGCGGCGTTGGCAGCTACGAGCGTCGGAATCACCTCGGCCATTCTCGTTGAGCTAGATCTCCAGGGTGGCCCAGCCGGTCGCACGATTCTCGGCGCTGCGGTGATCGACGACATCCTCGCGTTACTGATTCTGGCCCTCGCGGTGGGTCTTGCCAGTGAAGGCGGGATCAGTTTCGACGAGATCGCGCTCCTCCTCGGGCTATCCACTCTCTTCCTGCTCTTCTTCGGCCTCGGAGGATCCAAGCTCCTGAGCAGCCGTCCGGCAATCCTTGAGGCGCCCAAGTTCGCCGATTCACCACTCATGCCGGCGGTGCTGATCTGCCTCGGCCTGGCCGTGATGGCCGCCGAGATTGGCCTCGCAGCCGTCATCGGCGCCTTTCTGGCGGGCATGATTATCGCCGAAACTCGAGACCAGAACTCGATCGAGGCCGAGGTCGCGCCGCTTTACGCGTTCTTTGCTCCGTTCTTCTTTGCCGTCATCGGCGCGCAACTGGACCTCGGCGCGCTCGCTGACTACACGAACTTGGCGCTGCTCCTCGCGATCACGATCGCTGCGGTGGCGACGAAATATGTTGGCGCGTGGCTAGGTGGTGGATCGCTCAGCCGTCGAGACCGTGCGATTGTCAGCGTGGGAATGATCCCACGAGGCGAAGTTGGTGTGATCGTTGCGGGCCTTGGCTACTCGAAGGGCGCGATCGACGCCGACATCTTTGCCGTCGTGGTCGGCATGGCGATCCTCACGACTCTGATCGCCCCGTACATGATCCGGGCGGCGGCAAACAAGCAACCGGACGCCGAAACCTCAAAACCCTGAGGAGCCAAATCCGCCCTCGCCGCGAGTCGTGTCATCGAACTCGTCGACCTCGGCCCAGTCGGGAGCCGCGAAGGCGACGATCACCAGCTGCGCAATGCGATCACCGGGCTTAACCTCGTAGGCAGCTTCGCGATCCGTGTTGAGCATCAGCACCTGGAGCTCGCCGCGGTAACCGCAGTCGATCAAACCGGGCGTGTTCGTGAGGGTGATCCCATGCTTGTGCGCCAGACCCGAGCGCGGCAGGATCAATCCGGCATGGCCATCGGGAATGGCGACCGCCACGCCGGTGGACACCCTGGCACGAGCACCGGGCTCGAGGACGAGGCCCTTGACGGCATACAGGTCGCTGCCGGCGTCGCCAGCGTGCGCCTGGGTCGGAACGACCGCGTCGCTGTGGAGTTTCTTGAAACGGAGCTGCAAGGTGCGGCGAGATTACTCAGACGGTCGCGGGAACGCGAAAGCGCTCCATCCGAGCGGCCAGTGGAGCTGGCAGTTTTGCGATCACTCGGACGCCATCGCCGCGGTCTTCGCGGTGCAGGTCTGCGGCCTGCTGGTGCAACGTGTCGAGAACTTCGCCATCCTTGTATGGGACCAGCAGATCCACCTGCACGAGGCGGGCGGAGAGCTTGACGGCAATCGATTCGCGCAACTCGTCGAGCCCCTCGCCGGTTACTGCGGAAACGAGCGACGCACCCGGGAAGCGATAGAACAGCTCTTCTTTGCGCTCAGGCATGACGAGGTCGATCTTGTTCAGCACGAGGTGCGAGTCCTGCTCAACAACGCCGGTTTCTACGAGCACGTCGTCCACGGCCTGAATCATCTCTTTGAGATCGCCCTCTTCCATCGACGCGTCGACGACATGGAGCACCAGTTCCGCTGAGAGCGCTTCCTCGAGCGTTGCGGCAAACGCATCCACCACCTGGTGCGGGAGCTTGCGGATGAACCCGACGGTGTCTGTCATCAGCACTGTTCGTCCATCGACCTCGAGCGTGCGGGTGGTCGGGTCGAGGGTTTCGAAGAGTCGGTCACGTACGGTGACGTCAGACCCCGTGAGTTTGTTCAGCAGGCTTGACTTGCCGGCGTTCGTATAGCCCGCCAGAGCGACGGTGCCGATGCTCTTGCGTTCGCGCTCGCGCCTCCGCGTCTCACGCGCCAACTTGACGAGGTCGAGTTTTCTGCGCAGCGCGGTGATGCGGTCGCGCGCAAGACGACGGTCGGTCTCAATCTGGGATTCACCCGGACCCCTGGTGCCGATTCCAGCGCCGAGGCGCTCGAGGTGGGTCCAGAGTCCGCGCATGCGCGAAAGGTTGTACTCAAGCTGAGCGAGCTCCACCTGCAGCTTGCCCTCTGCGCTCTTTGCATGGCCAGCAAAGATGTCGAGGATGATCTCGGTGCGATCGACAACAGAGATCCCGACCTCTTCTTCGAGGTTTCGCGCCTGGCGTGGGAGCAGTTCGTCGTCGCAGGCGATGACGTTGGCGTTGTTCTCTTTGGCGAAGGCCTTCAGCTCGGCGATTTTGCCACTGCCGAAATACGTGTTCGGATCGGGAACGTCGCGTCGCTGAGTCATCTCGCCGGCAATCGCGACGCCCGCCGTACGGAGCAGCTCTCGCAGCTCAGCGAGGTCTGGTTCCAAAGGAGCAGAGGCAATGCACAACGCACGCTGCTTGGCGCGTGGGTTGACAATTCCTTCCCCGTATCGAGAATCTCGGCGTTCTTGCACTAAAGCCAGCCTACCCGCGCTGCGCGCGGACGGGTCTACTTCGCCAACGTTCCGCGCAGGCGCTCGACGGCTTCGGTGAGGCGCTGGTCGGGCGTGGTGAGCGAGATGCGGAAGAAGCCCTCGCCGCTGGCGCCGTAAGCACCGCCGGGAGAAATCACGACCGCAGATTCTTCAAGCACGTGCTCGCAGTAGGCAGCAGCGCTCTCGAATCCGCCCGGGACAGGCGCCCAGATGTAGATAGTTGCCTTCGGGCGCTTGACGTCAACGCCGATCTCGGCGAGCGCGTCACACACGAGGTCGCGGCGGCGCGCGTAGATTTGATTCATCGAGTCAACCGATGCCTCGGTGCTCTGGCTGAGCGCCTCGATCGCGGCGACCTGCACGGCCTCGAAATTGCCGGAGTCGATGTTGGTCTTCAGGCGCCAGTAGGACGCGATCGCTTCGGCGTTACCGACGATCGCAGCTGCGCGCCACCCGGTCATGTTGAAGCCCTTGCTCAACGAGAAGACCTCCACGCCGACTTCCTTGGCGCCGGGGGTCTCGAGGAAGCTGGGCGGCTTGTAACCGTCGTAGGCCGTTTCGGTGTATGAGGCGTCGTGGACCACGAGGATGTCGTTGGCCTTCGCGAACTGCACAACTTCAGCGAAGAACCCATCCGGCACGATCGCGCCAGTCGGGTTGTTCGGGTAGTTGATGAAGAGCAGCTTTGCCTTGGCCAACTTGTCGGCGGGAACAGCAGAGAGGTCCGGCGCGAAGTCGCGCTCAGGCAGAAGCGGCAGTAGCACCGGCTCGGCGCCAACGAGAATCGGACCAGCGGTATAGACCGGGTAACCGGGGTCGGACGCGAGCGCGACGTCGCCAGGGTCGAGGAATGCGAGGTTCAGGTTGAAAATCGTTTCCTTGGCGCCGATTCCTGGCATGACCTCGGTAGCCGGGTCAAGCTCGACCCCGAAGCGGCGCTTGTAGAAGTCCGCGACTGCCTCGCGGAAATCATCACGACCGCGGTTTGACGGGTACTGGTGCGTCCCGGGGTCGGCGACTGCGGACTGCATCGCTGCGACAACATTGTCGGGCGTAGGCATGTCCGGGTCACCAATACCGAGCGAGATCACGTCGATGCCGGCGGCCTTCTTGTCGGCGATCTTCCTTTCGAGTTCGGCGAAGAGGTACGGCGGGATCTGTTCAAGTCGTTTGCTCGGCTTCATGGGATCAGAGCTGCTCCAGTTCTGCGATGAATTCGGTGGTCAGTTCGCCGTCGAAAACGGGCACGGCCCACCCGGTAAGTGTGATGTGTAGGGCGTCTGAGATCCCTACGAGGAGAAGTCCGCCGTCGAGTTCGACATTTACGGGGCGCGGCATTCCGCGAAGATATGCGGCCACGGCCGCGCCGGTTGCGCCGGTTCCGGATGAAAGGGTCTCTCCCACGCCGCGTTCAAAAATCCTTGCGCAAATCACGTTCTTTCCGGTCTCAGTCCAGAACGAAACATTGGTGCGATTCGTAAAGCGCGAGTCGTTCTCGAGTGCGGGACCGATCGCTGGTAGGTCGAGCGCTCGAAGGGCCTCGAGTCCGCCGGGGATCTCGATCGCGCATTGTGGGTTTCCGATCGAGACGTGTTGAAATTCCATTTCAGTATCACCGACACTGATGAACCCTCGACCATCGCTCGGTCCCGCCGGGAAGTCCTTTGACGTCAGGCTGGCCCGTCCCATGTCGACCTCACATTGCGTCGACGAGACGATCTTCGGGCGGATAGTCCCGGCCGCGGTGCCCACGGCGAACTCATCGAGGTCCGTTGCGCCGGAGCGACGTAGATACATCACGGCCTCTCGCACACCGTTGCCAGAAAGCTCGGCCTCGGTCCCATCGGGGTTGAAAATCTTGATGTCCGCAACGAGTTCTGGATCGTCGCTTGGAGAGATCAGCAGAATCCCATCAGCGCCAACAGCGAAGTGGTACTCGCAGATGTGTTTGATTCGCCTCGGTGTGAGCTCAAAGGGCGCAGCATCGTGCTCAACGACCATGTAGTCGTTGCCGAGCGCCTGCCACTTCTGGAACTTCACCGATCACTCCTCATCGGCGCGGCAGTCTAATCGGTGAGCTTCGCGGCAATCTGGGCCGCGACCTCTGCCGGCGGCAGCTCGGTGACGTCGATGGTCGTCGCTCCGGCGAGCTTGTTGAGCCAGGTGAGCTGGCGTTTCGCGTACCGGCGGGTGTTGGTTTTCATCTGGTCGACGTCCCCCTGCAGGAGCTCCTCGAATCCCAGCGCCTGCCGCGCGGTTCGACCGGCGAGCGGTTCGGCTCCGCGGACTTCCTCGGCCGCGCCGCCCTCAACCATCTCATTAACGCGCTGCTCGATCCTGGCGTAAAGCGCTTCTCGATCCATAACCAGCGCGAAGAGGTGTGTAGGAACTCGCGCTTCCTCGGTCCAGAGGCGATTCTCATCGCGCTCGGCCGGATTGAGCCCTTGTTCGAGCGTTTCAAGAGCGCGCACCACGCGGCGCGCGTTCTTCGGATCCACCTCGGCTGCCAAGTCGGGCGCTTCACGCTCCAGGCGGGCGTATAGGGCCTCCAGGCCGTCCTGGTCGAGCTCAACCGCAAGTCGTTCGCGCACGCCCTCGCGGGGTTTTGGCATCAGGTCCAGCTCGGTCAGGGAGGCGCGGAGATAGAGGCCCGTGCCACCGACAACGATTGGACGCCGACCTTCCGCGCGTAGTGAGTCAATCTCGGCGTGCGCGAACTTTGAGTGAGTGGCGACGTCGTACTGGTCTGCGACGGAGATAGTGCCGATCAGGCGATGCTCGAGGGCACTGCGTTCGCTCGCGTCAGCTGCGCCGGTAAGGATTGGCAGCTCGCGATACACCTGCATCGAATCGACAGACACCGCGACCGGGTCCTCCCCACGCTCCCGCAGCTGTTCGGCGAGCGCGACAGCAACCGAAGTCTTTCCGATCCCGGTCGGGCCGAAGAGTGCAACAACGTCTAGGGCGGTCATTCCGCGCCTAGGCAATTGCTCGCGCGAGCAGCTTCTCACTACCGTCGAGAGTTTGTGAGGTGGCGCGCTCGACGTGAACCGTCGTGAATTCCCCCGCCTCAGCGAGACCGTCGAAGTTGACGACCTTGTTGTGGCGGGTCCGCCCGCGGACCTTCGAGGGATCCTTGCGCGAGCGACCCTCGACAAGCACTTCGACATCGCGACCGACGAATCGCTGTGCGCGCTCAAGCGCGTGCGCCTGGACCAGATCCACAAGGCGCGACATGCGCTCACGCTTGACGGCGTGCTCGAGTTGATCGGGCATGTCGGCGGCTTCGGTTCCGCGACGAGGTGAGTAGTTGAACGTGAAAGCTGAGTCAAACGCGACCTGATCAACGACCTCAAGCGTTTCGACGAATTCCTCCTCAGTCTCCCCCGGAAAGCCGACGATGATGTCGGTCGAGAGCGAAACGTCTGGCACGTATTCGCGGATCAGTTTGACGCGGTCCAGGAAGCGCTCACGGGTGTAAGTGCGGCGCATCGACTTCAAGACCCGCGACGAGCCGGCCTGCAGTGGAAGATGGATGTGTTCACAGAGGCTCGGGAGCTCGGCGTGCGCCTCGATCACATCGAGCTTGATGTCCTTCGGGTGCGGGCTGGTGTACCGAATGCGCTCGATCCCATCGATCGCGTCGACCTCGCGGAGCAGCTGAGCGAATGTGACTCGCTGCTCCTTCGGGAGTGAGCGACCGTACGAATTGACGTTTTGACCGAGCAGTGTCACCTCGCGTACGCCGTCCTCGGCCATCTTTGCTACGTCAGCGATCACCGCGTTGGGATCGCGACTCACTTCGCGCCCGCGAGTGGACGGAACGATGCAGTACGCGCAGACCTCTTGACAGCCAATCGAAATCTGCGTCCAGCCGTGAAAGTCGCGCTCGCGACGAGCCGGGAGATCGCCGGTGAAACCCTCGAACTCGAAGTAGCCCTGAGCGGTCAACGAGTCGCTGTTCAGGAACTCAGCAAGTTTGTGTACCTGACCCGGACCGAACGCGACGTCAACAAACGGAAACTGAGTGAAGACCTCGTCTTTGACGGACTGAGCCCAGCACCCACCGACGCCAATCACAGTCCCAGGATTCTCGTTCTTGATGCGCTTCGCGTGCCCAAGATGTGCAGCGAACTTCGTATCCGCCGCCTCACGAATCGAGCAGGTGTTGAAGAGGATCAAATCCGCCTGATCCTGCTCCGGCGCAGCGTCATAACCGAGCGACTCGAGCATCCCCTTCATGCGCTCAGAGTCGTGCTCGTTCATCTGACAGCCAAACGTGGTCACGTGATACTTCGGCATTCAGCCAGAGTACTTCCAAGCGCAGGTCAGAACGGCTTGACCACCATCACGAACACCAGCGCGTAGAGCACGCCCAGCTCGAACACAGTGACTTTCAAGAGCTTCGTCACGCGCTCAGTCACCTGGGAAGAATCAGCGCCGAACTCATCGGACTCCGCCTTGATCTTCTTTGCCTGCGGTTCGAGATACGCGAGGCCGTTGATCAGTAGGAGAATGAAAACGCCGAGCCCGATGGCAACGAGCGGATCCGAGAAGGACCAAGGCCCCTCCAGTACGGCAGCGATTCCGAAAATGATGGTTCCGAGCGAGATCGGGATGAAGTAGCGCGCGGCGATGCCGTCCCAGAACTCTGTTAGCCAAATTCGCGTCTGAGCGCCACCCTGGGAGTACACGCTCTTGGCGATCAAGTAGTCGTACGTCGCCCCGCCAACCCAGGCGATCGCGAACACCACGTGTAGGAAAACGAGCAATTCGTAGAGGTCCATTCGCGGCAAGTTACCCGATTTTGGATTCGGTGCAACGATTTCCTGGCTTGCATCGCTCAACCTTGGCAATGGGAATCTGGTGCCGCGAGCCGCGCCTGAGCGCGAAATCTTCCATGGTCGACCCCTACGGGATCGAGGGTGGAGGGATTCGGGCGCTGTGCTGCGATTTCAACACGCTCAGAAGCGAGACTGCTCCAGCCAGCCTTAGCGGGAATCGGGGGAAGTGTCTCGCCCGCAGGCGCGGAGGCGCCGAGGACGAGACATTTCCACCGGTTCAACCACAACTGTCAAGCCGCCGCAGTCTCCTTGACCGAGACCGAAGGCTCAACATCCGCCTCAATCACCTCACCAGTCTCCTTGTCCACCTTGATGTGGATCGGTCGACCGGTGGCGTCGAGGCCGAGTTCGGCGAAGACCTTCTGCTCGACGTCCTTGGCGATCTCTGGGTTGTCGCGCAGGAACTGCTTGACGTTGTTGCGGCCCTGGCCCATCTTGACGTCTCCGTAGGAGAAGAAGGAGCCGGACTTCTGGAGGACGTTGTGCTCGATGCCGAGGTCCACGAGGCAGCCCTCTGAGGAGATCCCCTGGCCGAACTCGATGTCGAACTCGGCCTGGCGGAACGGCGGAGCGACCTTGTTCTTTACGACCTTGACGCGGACGCGGTTTCCGACGATCTCGGTGCCCTCCTTGAGGGACTCGATGCGGCGGATGTCCAAGCGCTGTGAGCTGAAGAACTTCAGCGCGCGACCACCGGGCTGGGTCTCCGGCGAATTGTGCACAACCACGTGATCGACCAGGTAGGTGTGGTTTCCCTCAACCTGCAGGTCGTACTTGCGATTTCGTGACGGACGATCATGCTCAGGTTTCGCCGGCGGCTTGCTGTATTTGCGGACGACCTTCATGCCGACTGCCTTCAGCGACGTGCGGCTCTTCAGGTCCATGCGGAAGTCGCCCTCGACCGGTGCGGTCTCCCACTGAAAGCGCCCACGCAGGCTCGGATGGAGCTTGTACTCCATCGAAGGGTGAACGTAGGGGGCGATCGCCTCTTGAAACTTCCTCGTTCGTTCGCCGCTGAACAAAAGGTTTACGCCACTGAGAGTGGGCCTGCCAAATCCAAGTTCGGCGCAGCGGTCCGCGACGAGTTCGCGATCCTCCGTAGCCAAACCCTTGACGCAGATCGTGGCCTTGCCGTGACCCCATCGCCTGTAGCTGCCGCTGAAGTTTCCGTCATCGAGATACCACGCGGCAAACGAGCGTTCATCCATCTGGGAAAGCAACTCTTCGGTTACATGCTTGCGTCCGTCGCCAGCGTAAACAGCATCACGAATCGTCGCCAACTGGCGCATGGGAATCGTGTCGAAGCCGCTGCCGGCTCCCGTTTTGCCGATCTTGTTGGCAAACGGGCTCAGCATCGACTGCTTCCACTCGAGATAGTCGCGCTGCTTTTTGCCGTGACCGAGGCGGAACGACGCGTTGTGGTCAGACACGTATCGCATCGAGCCGTCGCCCATCAAGCTGCCGAGGATCAGCTTCATCTGATCCTCGCTCAGTGCGTACTGCTTGGTCGCGACGAGAACCTCCTCGCCCTCTTCGATCTCCCATGCCTGACGCTCGCCCTCCGGCGTGAAGATCACGTGGTTTGGAGTACAGGCGAACTTGCGCCGGCCAGAGCCTCCGCCGGCTTCGACCTCGAACTGAATCCACTCGTCGGCCTCGCCATTGTCGTACCACTGCACGATCTTCTTCGGTGAGATTTCACCGGTCTCCGGATTCATGGACATGACTTCGACATCCATTTTTTGATTGACGATCTTGCCGATCTTTTCCGTGCTGCCATCGGCCAGGACGACGCGAGAGTCGTAGTGGAAGCAACCGAACATGACGCCGATCTTCTCGCGGATCTGGTTGATGAAAATGCACGTGGTGTCAGTGCGGTTCAGGTTTCCTGCGATCTTGCGCATTGCCTGGCTCATCATGCGAGCCTGGAGGCCTACGGTCTGATCGCCCATGGCGCCCTCGAGCTCGGTCTTCGGGGTCAGTGCCGCGACGGAGTCGATCGCGACGACCGACATGGCGCCTGAGCGGACGAGCATGTCTGCAATCTCCAATGCCTGCTCGCCATAGTCCGGCTGCGAGACGAGGAGGTTGTCGATGTCAACGCCGATGCGCGCTGCGTACTCCGGGTCCATTGCGTGTTCTGCGTCGATGAAGGCGCAGGTTCCGCCGGCCTTCTGGGCCTGGGCGATGATCTCGTAGACAAGCGTGGTCTTACCTGAAGACTCCGGGCCGTAGATCTCGACGATCCTGCCCTTTGGCACTCCGCCGATGCCGAGGGCGAGGTCCAGGGAGAGCACGCCCGTCGGGATCGAAGCGATCTTCTGCCGCGCGTCGTCGTCGCCCATGCGCATGACGGTGCCCTTGCCGAACTGGCGTTCGATCTGGGTCAGCGCGCCATCGAGGGCTGCGCCCTTCTGCTTGTCGGTCAAATCAAGATGCTCCACGGAGTTCTCCTGTCGTTTCTCAATCGTCTGTCTCGTATGCCCTATTTGACTGGAAACACGAGTAACGGTTCAAGACCGAAATCAAAAGACTTCGGCAAAGTTCAATGAAACAACTGTGACAACCGAGCCGGACGGAAAAACACGAACAGGCGTTCGTGCAACAAATCAGTCAGGGTCAGCAATCAATGAACGCAGCAGATGCATTGCCACCGTGGCCGAGCGCTCCTGAATGTCATGGCGTCTACCGGGCAAGACGAAGGTCAGTTCGCGACGGCGTCCGTCCTTGCTCACGGCGTGAAACTCGACAGTTCCGACGGGCTTCTCCTCCGTGCCGCCATCCGGACCAGCGATTCCGGTGATCGCCACAGCGAAATCCGCTTCGAACACTTCCAAAGCGCCCTCGGCCATCGACTTGGCAACCTCAGACGAAACCGCACCGAACTCTTCCAGCTCGGATTCCGGCACAGAAAGCACACGCGCCTTCGCCTCATTCGAGTAAGTAACGGCGCTTCCGCTGAAATAGGCCGATGCTCCCGCCGGCCCAGTCAAACGCTGCGCGAGCAGTCCACCAGTACAAGACTCCGCAAGCGCGATCTTGCGCCCGTCAAGAAGCCGAACAATCTGCTCATCCACAGTCTCAGAACTCTGCGAGAAGATCGCGCCCGAGTACTGCTCGTTGAAGGCCTCGATCAACAGCTCGCGCTTGCCGCGCTCCGCGGGACGATGGCTGACGAGGATCTCCATCTCACCCTTGCGCAGGCAGGTCGTGATCTCCATGTCGCCGAGCCCCTGCGACTGATCAAACTCACGCAGCGTCTTGGCGATGTCGCTCTCGGGTACGCCGATCATGCGGATCATCTGTTCTTCGTACACAAATGTGCGTGCGGCGAGCTCCTTGAATGCATCGGTCTCGATCGCTTCCTTCCAGATCGCCTGAAGTTCTCCCGGCGGTCCGGGCAGAACCACCACTACCGGCTTGTCGAGCCCCTCGCGTGGCCTCACCACGAGACCGGGAGCGGTCCCCGCGGGCCCGAGAATGTCCGAGCCACGCGGAACGACTGCCTGCTTGCGCGAGCCAGCGTCGAGCGCCTCAGTGTCCCAGTTCATGCGCCGAGTGAACTGAGCGATGATTTCGCGGATCTTCACGAGCGTCGGCTCGTCGAGGTACATCTCCTGGCCGCAGAACTCCCCGACGATCGAGGCCGTGAGGTCGTCGGCAGTGGGGCCAAGCCCGCCGGTCGTGCAGATCAGTTCCAAGCCCTGATCGCTCATGAATTCAAGCTGCGCCCGAATGTCTTCGGGGCGGTCACGACAGATAGTGATGTGGACGACGTCAAAGCCCGTTTCACGAAGTCGCTCGGTGAGCCACGGGCCGTTCTTGTCGACGATGCGCGCCGTCAGAACCTCGGTTCCCGTCACGACGATACCGGCTCTGATCTGGTCCATTGGCGGGAGCTTAGGGCCTGTGCGCCTAGCTGGAGCCGCCGAGAACGCCGACAAGGAAAAGCACCAGGATGATCAGTGCAATCACGACGATTCCGGCGAGCCACGGGACCAGCGAAACGGCACGTTTGGGCTGCGATGGCGAGTAGACCATCGGCTCTTCATCGACGTGATGGTTGAGGGCGCGGTACTCGTCGACGAGCGCCCGGGAGTCGAGCTCCAGAAAGTCCGCATACGTGCGCAGGAAGCTTTTGGCGTAAGCGCTGCCAGGAAGGAGGTTGTATTCCTCATTCTCGAGTGCACGCAGGTACTTCGCGCGAATCTTCGTCGCCTCTTCCACCTCGTGAACGTCGATCTTCAACGCCATCCGGCGCTCACGCAGGGTCTCACCTATCTGGCTCATAGCGGAAATCTAAGCGATAACACCCGAAAACTTGGGATTTGGATCAGGCGCCCTCGATCGAGGACTACTCGAGAGCGTGCTCCGTGGTGGCCTGGGTCAGCACGGCCCCGGCGTCAGGAGGCACTGGTTGACCACTCAGTGCCGCGAGAACTCGTGGTAGATCGCTCTCGGTGATCAAGACCTGGCGGGCCTTTGAACCTTCGTAGCCGCTGATCACGAGTCGACGCTCCATCATGTCGATCAGCCTGCCAGCGCGGGTGTAACCAACTCGCAAGCGGCGCTGAATCATTGAAGTTGATGCGGTGCCCATCTCGACGACGGTGCGGATCGCTTCGGCGAGCAGGTCGTCCGTGTCGGGGTCAAGCCCGTCGCGATCCTCCGCGTCCTCAGCCTCGGGAGCTTCAAGCAGTTCCTCGTGAAACTCGGGCTCGCCCTGGGCGCGCCAGAAGTCGGTCAGCTTGATGATCTCTTCCTCGGTCACGTACGCGCCCTGGATGCGCTGGAGCTTCGAGGAACCAATCGGTGCGAAAAGCATGTCGCCCTGTCCCAGGAGCGACTCGGCGCCGTTCTGGTCGAGGATCACGCGGGAGTCCGTCTGCGAAGAAACTGCGAAGGCAATTCGGGACGGGACGTTCGCCTTGATCATGCCGGTGATGATGTCCGCGCTCGGGCGCTGGGTGGCGAGGAGCAGGTGGATGCCGATCGCGCGAGCCTTTTGCGCCAGCCGGATGATCGCGTCCTCGACTTCTCCGGGCGCAACCATCATCAGGTCTGCGAGCTCGTCGATCACGCAGAGGATGTAAGGAAGCGTGGGCTCCCCCTCCTTCTTGCGCTTGTCGTTCAGCTCCACGAGATTGCGGCACTTGTAGGCGCTCATCAGCGTGTAGCGCTGCTCCATCTCGCGGATCAGATTGTTCAACACGTTTGCGGCCATACGCGGACTGGTGACGACCGGCGTGAGCAGGTGCGGGATCTGCTCGTAAAGGTTGAGTTCGACCTGTTTTGGGTCAATCAGCACGAGCTTGACCTCGTTCGGCGTCGATCCGAGCAGGATCGAGCAGAGCAGCGTGTTGATGCAGCCCGACTTACCTGCGCCGGTCGTGCCTGCAACCAGAAGGTGCGGCATCTTGGCGATGTCGGTACCGATCGCCTTGCCGCCGATGTCCTTGCCGAGCCAGACAGATACCGGAGACCATTCATTGGGCAGCGGCTGGTAGACGTCGCCCAGGCGCACCATTGCGCGGTTGATGTTGGGGACCTCGACGCCGACGGCCTGCTTGCCGGGGATCGGGGCGAGAATGCGGATGTCTGTGCTGGCAAGCGCGTAGGCAAGGTCGTCACGAAGGCCAGAGACCTTCGACATCTTCGTCCCCGGCGCGAGGCGCAGCTCAAAGCGAGTGACGTGTGGGCCAGCGACGGTTCCCACAAGCGTGGACTCGATCCCAAAGTGCTTCAACGCCTCGGTCAGCTGCGCGGCGACCTTTTCCTGGGCGGCCTTGCTGTCGCCCTTGGGAGCGGCCTTTGAACGCTCGAGCACCTTGGGGCTCGGCATCTTGTAGGTGACCTCTTCGGCTTCGGTGACGTTTGCTGCGCGACCGACACGGATCGGAACCTCTGTGTCTGGAACGACGACTGGGTCGGGTTCGATCTCCGGTTCGATCAGCTCGACTTCGTGCTCGTCGAACTCGGGCTCGTCGTCCACTTCGGGAAGCTCTTCCTGCACGGGTGCCATCTCAACGTGGGTCGCGCGGACAACGGGCTCAATGCCTGCGGGCTCGGGCGGAAGGATGTCTTCAGCCTTCTTCTTTGCAGCTTGGCTCATCTTGCGTGCGGCCGGCGTTTCGGCACGCGGGGTCGCGACGGGGTGACGGAAGCGATCGACCGCGTCAAGGATTCGCTCGCCGATCTCAACGATCGGAATGCCGGTCAGCTGAAGCAGACCGATCACCGTCAGCGCGACTGCTGTGACGCTCGCGCCGGCGGTGCCGGTCAACTTGGCAACGGGCCAGTAAAGAATTTCGCCGATCAGGCCGCCGTGCCCCTTGTACCAAGCGGGATCAAACACGACGTGCTTTGCGGGCGCCGAGGCACCAAGTCCCAGCAATCCTGCGCTCAGCGCGATCAGAATCCCCGCGCACAGCATGGTGACGGCAGGCCAACGGAACGCGCGCTCGGGCAGAACGGCTCGGAAAACTGCGACGAAACCGCCTGCGGCCAGTGCCAACGGCACCAGATATGCCCCGTGGCCGATCAAATACTGCATACCCGTGACGATGCCGTCGCCGAGCTTTCCGCCTTGGCCACCGAAGTAAAGGATGAAGGCGAAGAACACGGCCAAGGCCATGACGCCAAGTCCGATCGCGTCGAGGCGCTGCTGGTCTGTCAGCCCCGGAGCCTGGCGCGGAGCCGGCTTTCCCTTGGGACGGGCAGTCGCACCCTTGCGCGGGGCCGCCTTCGTCTTTGCCGTCGCACGCGGCTTACTTGTGTTTTTCTTCACTTTTGTCGCCATATGGGTTCTTGGCGACTGGTTCGACGGCCGTATCGCCATACCTTCGCGTGACGGTCGACCCCGGAGGTGCAATGCAGACCTAATCGCCGATCGGGGCGGCTGACGGCGCACTGCGAGTGCTGATACGCCGTGGACATCACGCAACCTTTGGCTACTCATTTCTAGACTCTGCGCATGACAACAATCATCGGGATAACCACTCCGGACGGGATCGTCCTCGGAAGCGACAGCAGGATCACACTCACATCCGATTCAAGGGACCGAGTGCTCAGTGACTCGGCCCAAAAGGTGTTTGCGATCGGTCGATTCGGTGTCGTGTTTTCAGGCCTTTCGCAGTTCGGCGGGGAGACGATTGCCGGTCTTATGGATCAGTTCTTGTCTGGACTCACCGACGCGGACAATCGAAACCTAGATTCCTTTGCCGATGCACTCGGGAAGTTTTTCGCCGCTCGATTCATCGATTGGTACGACGACGACAACGACACATGGAACACCGAAGTAGACGCCGATCCGCTCTCGTTCCTCGCCGCCGGATACAACGACGACGGAGTCGGCGAACTTCTCGAAGTCGGGATCCCCTCCCGAGATGTAGACGAGTTTCGCCCAAGTACCGTCGCCCAGGGTTCCATGTGGCGGGGACAAACCGATGTCATCAGCCGACTGCTCAAAGGGATCGACCTTCGTGCGCTTCTAGGCACTGGCTTTGAGATGAGCGACGGGTTCATGGAACAAGTGGACAAGCTTGAGTACGTGACACTTGATCCCGTCACGATTCAAGATGCAGTCGACTACTGCACGTTCTTGCTCCAAGCGACGATTGACATGCAGCGATTCAGCGATGGCACTGCCGGAGACCCTGGACTGGTGCCCGGATGTGGAGGGCCCCTTCAGCTGCTGAGCATCGAGCGAAAAGGCCCAATCTGGATCAAATCGCTCTCGGTCTCAGATTAATGCTCTAATCCTTGCGCTCCGCTCGCGGGGCGCAAATTAAACCTCGACGACCACCGGCAGCACCATTGGGCGGCGCTTTGTGCGCTCGTAAACGAATCGCGCGACGTCGTTGTGCAGCTTGTCGCGGAGTTCCGCTTCGGCCACGCCCTCGGAGTTCTTGACCTTCTTGGCCAGATCGGCAATCGAGTTTCCGACGGCGATCTTCAGATCGTCCACCATGTCGGCGGCGTCATCCATGAACGGGACACCGCGGAAGATCACTTCTGGGTCGCCGATCGATTCGCCGGACTGTTCAGAAACGGTTGCGACGACGATGAACACGCCGTCGTTGCTGAGCATGCGACGGTCACGCAACGCAACGTCTTCGACGTTTCCGACCTCGAGGCCGTCAACGAAGATCATGCCGCTCTTGACGCGGTCTCCGATCCGGGCGCCGTTCTCGTCGATCTCGAGCGGCAGGCCGTTCTCCATCTGGAAGATGTCGTCTGGGTCGATCCCGACCTCTTCGGCGAGTCGCGAGTGCAACACGATGCGCTGATAGTCGCCGTGGATCGGCATCACGTACTTCGGCTTGGTCAGGTTGATCATCATCTTCAGCTCTTCGCGGTAGCCGTGGCCAGAAGCATGGATCGGCGCGTCCTTCGCGGTCACAACCGTGGCGCCGATGTGGAAGAGCCTGTCGATCGTCTCGTTGACGGCGCGCTCATTGCCAGGCACTGGCGACGCCGAGAACATGATCGTGTCGCCGGAGTGCAGCGTGATCTGACCATGATCGTTGTTGGCCATGCGGCGCAGCGCCGAAAGCGGCTCGCCCTGGCTGCCGGTGCAGATGACGCAGACTTCGTCGTCGGGGTAGTCGTCAATCTCTTTCGGCTTGATGATCATGCCGTCTGGCGCGTAGATATGGCCGAGCTTGCGGCCGATTGCGAAGTTGCGACGCATCGAGCGGCCGACCAACGCGACCTTGCGGCCGTGCACGACGGATGCGTCGATCACCTGCTGAACGCGGTGGATGTTCGAGGCAAAGCTCGTGACGAGAATGCGGCCCTCGCAGCGTGCGAACGCTTCTTCGAGGTGCGGCCCGATCGAGGACTCGCTCGGCGCAACTCCAGCGCGGTCGGCGTTGGTTGAGTCGCCGCAGAGCAACAGAAGGCCTTCCGAGCCAAGCTCGGCCAGGCGCGACATGTCGGTCGGCTGGCCGTCAACCGGGGTCTGATCAAACTTGTAGTCACCGGTCAGGAAGATCGAACCGTGGTCGGTGCCGACAACGACGCCGCAGGCATCCGGAATCGAGTGCGACACGTGAATCAGTTCCAGCGTGAACGGCCCGGCGTCCCAGGGCTCAAGGCAATCGCGCTCGATCACATCGACCGCGTCGGCGAGCTTGTGCTCTTCGAGCTTCGATCGAGCCATCTCGGCGGTGAGCGGTGCGGCGTAGACCGGCGGCGTCTCTTCCGGGAAGAGCTCGCGGATCACGTAGGGCAGGGCGCCGATGTGGTCCTCGTGGCCGTGGGTGATCACGATCGCCTCGACGTCGTCCGCGCGGCCGCGCAGGTAGTCAAAGTCAGGAAGAACGAGATCGATGCCAAGCATGTCTGCAGTCGGGAACATAAGGCCGGTGTCGATCACGACGATCTTGCCGTCCTGTTCGACGACCATCATGTTCTTGCCGATCTCGCCCAGACCGCCGAGTGGAAGAACGCGCAGTTTGCCGCTCATGAAGCTGCCACCCCAACGAGTCCGCGTTCTTCAAGCATCGCGCGAATCGTTGCGGTCTCGGACTCGTCGCAATCGACGTACGGCAGTCGAACGTGACCGCCGGGAAGTCCCATCAAATTGAGTGCAGCTTTGTTCGCGCTGGCGGCTGGCGCGACCGCGAGCGCGTCATAGACCGGCTGCAGCGATGCGTGAATCTCTGTGCGGTTCTCTGGTTCAGTGACCATCCGTTTGAACTCCTCACCAACGACGTGGGTTGCTGTAAGGATCCCGCCGCTGCCGCCGAGGTCGAGCACCTTCGCAAAGACGTCGTCGTTGCCGGCGTATAACTGGAGCCCATCCACCATCGCGAGGTTGTCGTCGTTGGATTGCTTGACGCCGACGATGTTTTCTATCTGGCCCAGTTCGGCGAGAAGATCGTTGGGCATGTCGGTTCCTGTGCGAGCCGGGATGTTGTAAACGAGGATCGGAACATCTGTGGACTTGGCGACTTCCTCGAAGTGACGAATGACCCCCCGGCGCGGCGGGCGGTTGTAGTACGGGGTCACCGAGAGGATCCCGTCCACGCCGAGTGCAGAGGCCTTCGACGTCAGCTCGGTCGCATGGCGGGTGTCGTTGGACCCGGTCCCGGCGATGATCGTGAAGTCGTCGGGGGCTTCGTTCACCGCGAGTTCTACGACTGCAAGGTGCTCTTGGTCGGAGAGCGTTGATGCCTCTCCGGTAGTGCCGGTGACAACCACGCCATCGCTGCCAGTTGCTGCCAGATGTTCGAGGATGCGAACGAACGCAGCCTCGTCCACGGCGCCATTGGCGTCGAACGGGGTGACCACGGCGGTCAGGACAGTTCCAAATTCGGGCATGGCACAAGCATACGCGCCACGATTTCGGCTGACCCTCAGCAATCCGCCCCGCCCTGCCGACACAACCTTCAAGCCCGATTCCAAGATTGCGCTGGACCAATGAACGATGGGGCACCACACGCGGTCCGCACGTATTGGTTCAATGAACAGAAAGCAGCTCGCTCGCATCGCGAGAGTCACACCCAGTTCCCAAGCAACGGAGCCTCCGAAGTTGGCCCGAAAAAAAAGGCAATCCAAATCCAAGAGCGTCAGGGTCCCTGTATACAAGGGCAAGTTCGGCTACGAGGAAGCCGAACGACTGCTGTGGCGGGCCGGTTTCGGCCCCCGCCCCGGCGACATCAAGCGATTCAAGAAGCTGGGGATGAAGCGCTCCGTCGCGAGCCTCGTCAACCACAAGGGGGCGACCAAGCTGATCGGCCCCGAGCCCAAACTCAAGGAGCCACTCGAACCGACTGACATCTGGGGCCACGATCACCTCTGGTGGATGGACCGTATGGTGCGTAGCAACAACCCGTTGCAGGAACGCATGACGTTGATCTGGCACGACTGGTTTGCCACCTCAAACGACGGAGTGGGCAATCAGAAACTTATGCTGGCGCAGAATCACATGCTGCGCCGCAATTCGCTCGGGCGATTTCGCACGATGCTCTACAGCGTCACCCAAGACCCGGCAATGCTGATCTGGCTGTCGGGAGACGGCAGCAGCAAGGAGGCGCCAAACGAAAATTACGGCCGCGAGCTGATGGAACTGTTCACGCTGGGCGCTGACGCCAAGTACACCGAGGACGACGTCCGCGAACAGGCCCGCGCGCTCACCGGCTTTCGCAGCGACTGGACCGAAGGCCTCGGACAGAACAACTTCCGCTTTGACCCCGAGTATCACGACGATGGCACCAAGAAGATCTTCGGCAAGACCGGGACCTTCTCGTGGCAGGACAGTTGCAACCTCTGCCTTCGGCACGGAGACCACGCAGAGTTCTTTGTCAAGAAGCTCTGGAGCTACTTCATCCCAGTTCCGCTGACTGGCAAGAATCTCAAGGCGTTCAAGAATCTCTACATCAAGAACGGCTTCAAGATCAAGCCCGTCGTGCAGGCAATCCTGATGCACCCAGCGTTTTACAACGGTCCAAGGATGATCAAGCCGCCGATCGTCTTCACGGTTGGCCTGCTTCGCGCGCAGGGCATTGGCATCACCAGCGACGCGTGGGCATGGCTTTCCGAGCAGACTGGCCAGCGACTTTTTTTTCCGCCGAACGTCGCTGGCTGGGACGATGAAGCCTGGCTCGACACCGGCCGTTTCCGCGGCCGATGGAACGTCGCACGTCAGGCAACCGACGACGCGCTGCTCGACCCCGGCGACAAATCGACGGTCGACAGCTACCCGTCCGATGAATCCCCGGAGTTGGCATTCACGAACGTCATGAACTTCTGGGGCAACCCGACTGTCAACCGGCCAACGAGAGCGGTTTTGATGGACTTCGCAAGAAAGTCTGGACAGCAGGCCGACAGCGCCAAATGGAAAAGGCAGCCCTACCGGGTGATGCGTCAGAACGCGATGCGCACACTTCTTGCCATGAGCCCCGATCAACAGACTTCATGAACGGCAATAACGCCCATAACGCGTGCAAGGAGTTCAATCGCGCCCAGATGCTTCGCAGTGCGGCGGCGACGGCAGGGAACGGCCTTCCAGCTATCTAAGCGGGCATGCCCGCGCCGGCTGGCACCGGGCTCTCGCGACGTCAGTTCCTGTTGCGCAGCGGCGCGTTCTCGCTGACGATCTACGGGGCCATGCACCTCGACGTCCTTGGGCTCGGCGAGGCGATCGCCAACGCCGCGGCGGGTCCGCCTGATCCGATCCTCGTTTCCGTCTTTCTGGACGGCGGCGCAGACTCGCTCTCGATGCTTGCCCCCGTGGAAGACCCGCTCTACCGCCAGCTCCGCCCCACGCTCGCCCTTCCGGCAGATGGCGGCAGCGCATTCGCCGACGACACGCGCCTGCGCTGGAATCCGGCCGCAGATGGCCTGCGCACGCTGCACGAGGAGAACAAACTCGCCGTCGCGCCATCGGTTGGCTACGACAACCCCGACCAGTCGCACTTCACATCGCGCCACTACTGGGAAGTCGGCGCGGTCGACCCGCGCCTGCAGACTGGCTGGCTCGGCCGATACCTCGATGCTGTGGGCAGCCCCGACAATCCGCTGCAAGGTCTTTCGCTCGATTACAGCCTTTCCCCATCCCTTGCGCCCGTGAAAGCCCCGGTCGCGGCGATCTCCCAACCCAGCTCATACCGCTTTGAGCACCAGAACGTCTGGGGCGAACTCGGCACGACGATGGTCAACTCTCTCGAAGACCTGGGCGTTTCAAATGCGCGATCCAAAGACCCATCTGTGAAGAAGGCCGCGGCGGCCAACACCCAGTCGATGAAGCTTCGCCAGCAGTTGCTGCCGTTTGCCGTTGATGAGGACGATCAACCGATCGGCATCAGGCCCCCGGCCGGTGTGGTCTACCCAACAGACGGCGGAGACTTCCCCGAGCGGATGCAGGCGCTGGCAGCGATGATCGGCATCGGCCTACCCCTTCGTTGCGTCGCCGTGCCGGGCACTGGCGGCTACGACACGCATGACTCCCAAAGAGTGGACTTCGACCGCAACATCAAGATGACCGCCGACACGCTGCTGGCCTTCCAACGAGACCTCGAGGCCCGCGGACTACAAGATCGCGTGCTCGTGGAGGTCTGGAGCGAGTTCGGGCGCAGGCCCGAGGAGAACGGTTCCGCCGGTACCGACCACGGAGCCGCCGGCGCAGCGATGCTGATCGGCTCACGCGTCAAGCGCCAGCTGCTTGGCGAATGGACCGGCCTCGCCCAACTCGACGAGGACGAGAACATGCGCGCAAGCCTCGACTACCGCGCGCTCCACGGTGCGATTCTCGACCAGTGGTTCGGCTTTGACTCTGCTCGCGTGATTCCGGGCGTTCGTAACTTCGGGCTACCCGATCTGCTCAACTGATGCGCCGCGTATTCCGAATCGCGCTTGTTGGCACCGCACTATCGCTTGGGTTGGTTGGCGGCGCCCTTGCAAACACTGATTCTGCGAAAACGAGCGCAACGCCCAACAGCGCTGTCCAGGCCAGTGGCACCGAATTCCGCATCGCGCTTTCCCGCAGCAAAGTCGCCCCGAGCAGGCTGCGCCTCGAATTCGTGAACTACGGCGAGGACGACCACGACCTAGCCATTCGCCGCGTCGGAACGACCTTGGTGCGCAACCTGGGAACGACGCGGCCCGGCGAGCGCGCGGTCGAGCGCTTCAAGGTTCGCAAGGGCACCTACATTCTGTGGTGCACCTTGGGCGACCACCGCGCTCGTGGCATGAAGGCGACCCTGAAGGTACGCCCGAAGTCTTAGAAAAGGTTCTCGAGCCCAACGGTGATCGGGTCGGTCAGATCACCAACCGCACGCACGGCCAGCAGGACGCCGGGCATGAAGGATTCGCGCGTGTAGGTCTCATGGCGGATGCTGAGCGTCTGACCGGTCTCGCCGAAGACGACTTCCTGACTCGCGATCACTCCGGGCAGGCGGATCGAGTGGATCGGCTCGTGGACGTTGCCCCCGGCCTCTTCGATCAGGTTCTTGGTCCGGATTGCCGTGCCGCTTGGCGAGTCGAGCTTTGCCGGGTGGTGCAGTTCGATGATCTCGCACTCGGGCATGTACTTGGCAGCGGTCTTGGAGAGTTCCATCAACATCACCGCGCCGATTGCGAAGTTCGGGGCGAAGAAGAGCTTGCCGCTGCCGGCGCCCTCGAGCTGAGAGAAGTCGGCGCCAGTTGTGCCGATCACGCAGTGCGTGTCAGAGGCGATGATCGTGCGTGCGTTCTCGAGCGCAGTGTCGGGACGCGTGAAATCGACGACGACGTCGGCGTTGTCCAAGACGTCCTCGAGCGAAACTCCGAGCGCAGGATCGGCCTGGCCGGTCAGCTCCATGTCGTCCGCACCCTCAACGGCCGCGACCACGGCCTGACCCATCTTGCCGGCTGCGCCGGAAACAGCTACGCGAATCACGGCGTCGGTCAGGCGGCCAGCGGGGCTGCTGCCAGATCGGGGTTCAAGGCTTCGAGCGCCGTGCGGATCGTCGCTTCGTCTGCGCCGACGGCCGCGACGTTGAAGCGCTTGGGCGCGTAGAACTCTGAGGCGATCGCGTGGAGGTCATCCATCGTCACGGCCTGGATGCGCTCCTCGATCTCGTCGAGTGAGAGAATCGGCACGTCAAAGAGGACCGATCCACCGAGCTGCATCATGCGACCCATCGGCGACTCCATCGATAGCGCCGTGCGGCCCTTGAGGTTCTCCTTGGCTCGCGAGAACTCGGCGTCGGTCGCTGGCTCGTCGCAGAGGTGCTGGAGTTCGCGAGCGAAGATCTCGATCGACTCAGCGATGCGGTCCGGGCGCGTGCCCACGTAAAGGCCAACCTCGCCGGTGTCGCGGTACATCTGGTTGTAGCTGTAGACCGAGTAGGCCAGTCCGCGCTTCTCGCGGACCTCCTGGAAGAGCCGCGAAGTCGTGCTGGATCCGAAGATCGTGTTCAGCACCATGAAGGCGAATCGGCGATCGTCGCCCCGCGCGGGGCTCGGCGCACCGAGCGCCACATTGACCTGTTCGGTTTCCTTCTGAAAGAAGCCAAAGGTTGGCGCGACTGCGGCAGGAGCCGCTTCGTAGCTGGGTGCGGTGCCAGGACGGTCGAAGCCGAATGACTTTGCGAGCGCAACGATCGCGTCGTGGTCCACGGCGCCAGCTGCGGCGATAACCAGGTTGCTTGGCACGTACTGGCTGTCGCGGTAGGCCGCGATGCGATCGACTGAAACCCCGCCGACGACCTCTTCGGTGCCGATGATGCGGCGACCGAGCGGCGTGTCGCCGAAGACGCGGCGGCCGAGCAGATCAAAGACGATGTCGGACGGCTCGTCCTCGTACATCGCGATCTCTTCGATCACAACCTGGCGCTCTGCGTCGATGTCCTTGAAGGTTGACTTCATGACCATCTCGGAGATCACGTCGAAGGCGTTCTCGAGGTGGCGGTCAAGAAAACGGGCGTAGACGGTGGTGACTTCCTTGTTGGTCGAGGCGTTGACCTCGGCACCGATCGAGTCGAAGAACTCGTCGATCTCGTTCGAGGAGTACTTGTCGGTGCCCTTGAAAAGCAGGTGCTCGAGGAAGTGCGAGAGGCCCGCCTCGTTCAGCGCTTCGTTGCGTGAGCCAACGCCGACCATGATTGAAAGGGCGATCGAGCGAACGTTCTCGAAACGCTCGGTGACGATGCGCAGCCCGTTGTCGAGCGTGGTTATTTGATGATTTGAGTCAGCCAAGATGGGCGAAGCCTATTCGAGGTCGCTTGCGAGCAAGTCCATAAGGAGACCGTCGCTCTTCTCGCCGGGTCGCAACTCCTCGTATTGGCGCGCGATCCCGATCGCTTTGAAGCCAGTCTTCTCGTATGTGCGGATCGCTCTAGCGTTCTCGGCCGACGGGTCGATCGTGAAGCGGTGGTGCCCTCGCCCGATGAAGTAATCGATCACTACGCGCAGCGCCTCTGGCCCGTAGCCCTGCCCGTGGAAATCTGGATCCAGCATGATGTCGAGCCCGACGCTTGGGTACTTCGGATCTTTTTGCTCCTCGTATCCGAGCCAACCGATCACCTTTTTGTCGAGGAAGATCGTGAGGCCCTGGAGCAGCTCGTCGTCATCCTCGGAACCCTCGAAGAGGCCCCACCACTCAGCGGCGCCGGGTGCCTGGATGATGCGGCGCAGCTCCGGCAGGTCGTTCACGTGGACGTCGTGCAGGCGGAGCCGGGTGGTCTTCAAAGTTTGCATCGATGGAGTTTAGGCCTCGAGCTCTCGGGCGAGCAGATCCATCAGCAGGCCGTCGCCCCACGTGCCGTCCTCAAACAGTTCGGCCTCGCGTTCGACACCGATCGGCTTGAAACCGACCTTTTCGTAGGCACGGATCGCGTGCTTGTTGTTGGTCGACGGGTCGATCGTGAAACGATGGTGCCCCTTCGCGATGAAGTGGTCGATAATTGCGCGGAGCGCCTCCGGGCCGTACCCCTTGGCGTGGTGAGCCGGATCAAGCATGATGTCGAGCCCGACGCTTGGATACTTGGCGGCCGTCTCCTCGTTGAATCCGATCCAGCCGATGATCTCGTTTGCGAGCAGGATCACGTAGCCACCGAGAAGCTCGTCATCGTCTTCCCGACCTTCGTAATACCCCCACCACTCGGCAGCGCCCGGGGAAGTAATGATCGCGATCAGGGTCGGAAGGTCCTCCACCTGCGCGGGGCGAAGACTCAGACGATCTGTGGTCAGCGTGTGCATCGAAGGTCAGTGCTCCGGGTTGAAGTCTGACGAATCCAAGCGAGATTCTGCCCCAACATACGTCCTGCCGACCCCGGGCAGGACGTATGTTGGGGCGTTTTTTGGCTTACCTGCCGTTAAATGAAACGAGCCGCGCGATGGCGGCCCGTTTCAGGATCTTGCGTTTGGCTTGGAGCTAGTCGCGTGAGCGCTCGCGCGGACGACGCTCACCACGGGGTGCGCCGTTGCCGCCACGGTCTCCGCCGCCACGTCCACCGCGGTCTCCGCCTCCTCGGCTTCCTCCACGGTCTCCGCCTCCACGGCTTCCGCCACGGTCGCCTCCGCCGCCACCAGCGCCACCGGCGCCGATGCCAACGAGTTCGTCCTTGCTCTTGCCCGCGATTGCCGGATCATCCGCGAGGCGCAGGCCAATACGGCCGCGGTCTGCGTCAACTTCGACGACGCGCACTTCGAGAGTCTGGCCGCGCTCAAGCACGTCCTCGACGGTCTCGACGCGCTCGCCGGGCTTGACATTGCTGATGTGCAGCAGGCCGTCGGTGCCCTTGGTCAGTTCCACAAATGCTCCGAACGTGGTCGTCTTCACGACTGTTCCGGTGAACTCGTCTCCGAGCTCGACTTCCTTCGTCATTGAGCGGATGCGGTCCACGAGGCGCTCGCCAAGTGCACCAGAGGTGCTGTAGACCTGGATCGTTCCGTCGTCTTCGACGTTGATCTCGGACTCGAACTCTTCGCACAGCGCGCGGATGGTCTCGCCACCCTTGCCGATGACGACGCCGATCTTGTCCTGGTCGATCTTGATCGAGGTGATGCGCGGAGCGAACTCCGACATTTCTTCACGCGGACGGTCGATTGCCTCGAACATCTTGGAGAGGATGAACGCACGACCTTCCTTGGCCTGGGCCAGGGCGTCGCGGAGGATCTCGAGCGTGACGCCCGTGATCTTGATGTCCATCTGCAGGGCCGTGATGCCGTCAGGCGTACCAGCGACCTTGAAGTCCATGTCGCCGAGGTGGTCCTCGACGCCGGCGATGTCGGAAAGGACGATGTACTCGTCGCCTTCCTTGATCAGTCCCATCGCGATGCCGGAGACCGGCTTCTTGATCGGCACACCAGCGTCCATCAGGCTCAGGGTTGAGCCACAGACCGAACCCATCGAGCTCGAGCCGTTGGACTCAAGCGTCTCTGAGACGACGCGGATCGTGTACGGGAAGTCTTCCGTGCTCGGGATCACCGGTACGAGGGCGCGCTCTGCGAGTGCGCCGTGACCGATGTCGCGACGCTTCGGGCCACGCATGAAGCCAGCTTCACCGACCGAGAACGGCGGGAAGTTGTAGTGGTGGAAGTAGCGCTTCGTGGTCTCGAGGCCCAGTGTGTCGAGGCGCATCTCTTCGCGGGTGGTGCCCAGCGATGCGAGCGAGAGGATCTGGGTCTCGCCACGGGTGAAGAGGCCTGAACCGTGTGTGCGCGGGATCAGCCCTGCTTCGCACTCGACCGGGCGGACTTCGGTGGACTCACGACCGTCAGGACGCTTCTTGTCAACGGCGATCAGCTTGCGCGTGACTGCCTTCTCAAGTGCCTTGGCGGCGTTTGAGACGTCGGTGGCGTACTTGGCGGCGGCGTCCTCATCGAGGTCGTCTCCTGCCTGGAACTGCTCCTTGATCTCGGCCTTGATCTCGTCGATCTTGGCGTAGCGCTCGAGCTTCTCCGGGACGGTGACCGCTGCGGTCATCTTCTCGGTGAATGCGCCAGAGACGGCTTCGAAGACTGCCGGGTCGGCCGCTGCCGGCGCGAAGTCGGCAATCTTTTCCTTGCCCTTGGCTGCACGCAGCTCTTCTTGGAGCGCACAGATCTTCTTGATCTCGGCGTGCGCGATCTCGAGAGCGTCGAGAATCTGCTGCTCTGTGACCTCGTTGGCGCCAGCTTCGACCATCAGGATGGCCTCAGAGGTACCGGCGACGATCAGGTCGAGCTCGCTCTCGCCGTCGGGGAGGGTTGAATCCTCGTCCGGGTTGACTACGAAGTTGCCCTCGATCAGACCGATGCGCACGGCGCCGATCGGCGTGACGTACGGGACGTCACTGATCATCAGCGCTGCTGAAGCGCCGTTCATTCCGAGAACGTCGTACGGGTTGACCTCGTCCACGCTCAGCGGCATTACGACGATCTGCGTGTCACGTGTCCAACCGTCTGGGAAAAGCGGACGGAGCGGACGGTCGATCATGCGGCAGACAAGGGTTGCCTTCTCGCCTGAGCGGCCTTCGCGCTTGAAGAACGAGCCAGGGATCTTGCCCTTGGCGTACATGCGCTCTTCTACGTCAACTGTCAGAGGGAGGAAGTCCATTCCGCGATCTCCGCCTGCGGTCGCGGTCACGAGGACCACGGTGTCACCAGACTGGACGATTACGGAGCCGCCGGCCTGCTTGGCCAGCTTTCCGGTCGTGAACGACATCTCGGTGTCCCCGACCTGCACCGCTACGCGATGCTCTTCAAAACGACTCATGAAGTTTTTATTCCTTTCGCCCCCGGATGGGGCGGTTCTTTTGCGTCTAAATAGCTTTAGCTATGAGGTTTCAGGCTACCAGCCAGCACATGCGTAAGCCGTCCCCTGAGAGGGAGTCGGCAAATCACTTCAAAAACAGGGTCTAGCGACGAAGCCCGAGGTCCGCAATGAGCTTGCGGTAACCCTCGAGGTCACGGGACTTGTGGTAGTCGAGCAAGCGGCGACGCTTACCGACCATCTTGAGCAGACCGCGGCGTGAGTGGTGGTCCTTCTTGTGGTCACGCAGGTGCTCGGTGAGGTGATTGATGCGCTCGGTGAGCAACGCGACCTGGACCTCGGTGGATCCGGTGTCAGTGGCGCTCTTGCCGAACTTGCCGACGATTTCGGCTGTTTGTGCTTTTGTCTCTGGCATAAGAAGATGTGAGGATAACAGGGGCGTTCAGGTACGCAAGCTTGCCTGCGAAGCGCAGATTTCCTTGGCTTGAGCCACGTCGAGGTGCATCTGCTCGATCAGCGGCTCGGCGCCTTCGAAGCGCTTTTCGCCACGTAGGCGCTGGAGAAATTGGATCTCGGAGGTCTTGCCGTACAGGTCTCCGCTCCAGTCGATCAGGAACGATTCGACCAGCAGGCCTCGGCCAGTCTGGAAAGTTGGCCTCACTCCCACGTTGACGGCGCTCGGGACTCCATCGGTCAACGCCGCGTAGACACCGTGGCCGGGTACGCAGTCGTGCTCGTGCGGGGCGAGATTCGCGGTCGGGAAACCAAGGTCACGCCCCCGCTTGTCGCCGTGGATGATCTCGCCAATCATTGTGAAGGGGTAGCCGAGCAATTCATCGGCGCGAGCGACGTCGCCGGCCGCGATCAAGCCGCGGATCTGGCTCGAGGAGACGATCTCTCCCCCGCTCTCGACGAGCGGAACGACCGTTGTCTCAAACTGATCGAACTGCGCGAGATACGCCGGATCGCCCTGCGCCTTGGCGCCGAAGCGGAAGTTCTCGCCGACCGACACGTGGGTCGCGCCGAGTCGGTCGATCAGGATCCGCTGCACAAACTCCTCGGCCGGCATCTGCGCGAAGTCCTTGTTGAACTCGATCAGAACCAGCTCTTCGACGCCGATCCCATCAAGAATGCGGGCCTTCAGTATCAGCGGCGTGAGCATCTTGGGGGCAGCGTCGTGACGCAGCACGTAGAGCGGGTGGGGATCGAATGTAAGAACCGTCTGCGAGCCCTCGATCACCCTGCGGTGCCCGAGGTGCACGCCGTCGAACACGCCGATCGCAACGCGACGTGGCCTCAGCTCAACTTCTTCAAGACGCAGCGTCTGGATGCTCATCGCGCCGCCAGTTCGTCGATCGAGCCGACGAGATTGGTTTCGGGGATCAGCGCGCCGTCGGTCACGCGCCCGACGCCCATGATGCGGTCGTGGACTACCAGCCTGATCGCTTCGTCCTCGGCGGCGCCTGCGGCGTCCAGCGTGCGGCCGAAGATCAGTTCCTGGCCCTCTTCGGCGGTGAGATCGCGGCGCGGCAGGTGCGAGAGAACCTCGAGCGGGTCGAGGATCGCGTCGGGGTCGGCGTCATCCAGCGAGAGCTCCCCGACCTTGGTGCGCACCAGCTCGGCGCAGTAAGCGTCCTCAAGCGTGCCGACGACGCTGCGGATATAGGTGCCACCTGCGCAGTCGATCTCAAATACAGCGTTCTCAGAGTCGAGGCCCATTCTTTCGGCACGATAGACGGTCATCTCACGCACCGGGGCCTCGAAATCGTCTCCGCGGCGCGCCTTGGCGTAGAGCCTCTCCCCTTCGACCTTGATCGCCGAGAGCTTGGGCACAGGCAGCATCAGGGCGCCAGTGGGCAACTCGGGATCGGCAGGCACGCGGCCGGTGTGGGTCAGCTCTCCGTCGCTGTCGCCGCTGTCGGAGGTCCAACCGAGCCGTGCCGTGGCGCGATAGGTCTTTGGCTGGTGCAGGAGATACCGCTGAAGGCGCGTGGCGCGCCCGACGAGGACCACGAGCAGTCCGGTGGCAAATGGGTCGAGAGTTCCAGCGTGGCCGGTCTTCACGCGTTTGCCTGCGGCTCGCGAGAGCTTGCGACGCACGTCAAACACGACGTCGTGCGAGGTCAGGGCCGCAGGCTTGTCGACGAGCACGATTCCGCACTCGATCGAACCGCTCTTTGCCACCGCGAAGGCCTCGGTCGGTTCAGGCAGCCGTGGGCTGCCGGTCGCCGAGCTGTTCGCGAATGCCGCTGCGGATCAGCTCAACGGCCTCGTCGAATGACTTGTCGGTCGTCGCGCCGGAAGCCTGCTTGTGCCCGCCGCCATTGAACGATCTAGCGATGGCGGAGACGTCGACGCGGTTGTCCGAGGATCGCAGCGAAATCTTCGCGAGATGCTCGCGACCTTCGCCGGTGAGCTGCCGGTACATCGCTCCGACTGCCGTGCCCTCGATTGCGCGTGCGAAGTCAACGATGCCCTCGGTCCAGGTTTCTTCGGACTCGGTCTCATCGAAATCGGTTTTGGTCAAGCTCACGATCGAGAGAAGGCCGTCGTCAAAGCGCTTGAGCGTGCTCAGCGCGCGACCGAGCAATTCGATCTTTCCAGCTGGCTGGTCCTCGTACAGGCGGGTGTATGCGGCGTGAACGTCGACACCTGAGCGCAACAGGTCGGCCGCCATCTCGTGCGACTCCGGACCGGTGTTCTGATACATGAAGCGGCCAGTGTCCGTCACCAGACCGACGTAGAGCGCGTCGGCGAGAAACGGGTTCAACGGCACGTCAAGTTCCTTTGCGATCGAGTAGACGATCTCGGCCGTCGACGATCGTTCTCCCTCGACCATGTTGAGTTCGCCGAACGCGGTGTTGTCGTGGTGATGATCGATGTTGATCAGCGTCTTCCCGCCGTCCTTGAGGAAATCCACGCGCATGCGATCGAAGGAGCCGCAGTCGAGGTAGACGACCGTGCGTTCGGCGAGGTCGTCCGGCTCGGAGTGAATTGCTCCGTCTTCGGCGAGCAAGTAGCGGTACTCATACGGCAGCGGGAACTCGGTCTCGCGCATGAACATGATGGTGTCCTTGCCGAGCTCCTGGAGAATCCCGTTCATTGCCACCAGTGAGCCGAGGGCGTCGCCGTCTGGGTTCTCATGCGTCGTAAGAAGGAACTTGTCGTCGCCCTTCAGGCGCCCCAAAATCTCAGTCCGATCGCTCATCAAAAAACTCTGCTTCCTCGTTGATCAATTCGTTGACGCGTGTAGCGCGGTCAACGCTGTCATCGTTCTCAAAACTCAATTTCGGCGTGTACTTCATACGGAGATGATCGGCGATCTCTCCCTGTAATCCAATCCGCAATTCTTCGAGAGATTCGAAGGTTGCGGCGCGTTCTTTCTCTGAACCAAAGACGCTCACATACACCGTCGCACTGTGCAGGTCAGGCGACGTCTTCACCTCCGTGATCGTCACGAATCCAGCCAATTTGTCGCGTGCGCTGCCAGCGAGCGCGCTCGAGATGACCTCTCGAACGCCTTCGTTGACGCGCCGCATACGTTCTCCCTGACTCAACCTCGATCAGACCCTTGCCTAGACGAGCTCGCGCTCGACGCTCTTCGTCTCGAAGACCTCGAGCACATCCTCTTCCTTGACGTCGGCGTAGTTCTCTAGAACGACACCGCACTCCATGCCGACGGTGACTTCCTTGGCGTCGTCGTCGAAGCGGCGAAGCGTGCCGATCTTGCCCTCGTAGACCACTGTGCCGTCACGTACGAGCCGCACCTTCGCGCCTCGCGTGACCTTGCCGGAATCGACGTGGCAACCAGCAATGGTGCCGATCTTTGATGCCTTGAATGTCTGGCGGACCGTGAGCGAGCCGACCGGAGCCTCGACCTCTTCGGGTGCGAGAAGGCCCTGCATTGCTGCGCGGAGCTCCTCGATCGCCTTGTAGATGATCGTGTAGCTGCGGATCTCAACTCCTTCACGGTCTGCGATCAGGCGCGAGTCCCCGACGGGACGCACGTTGAATCCGATCACGATCGCGTCAGAAGCCGACGCGAGCATGACATCGCTCTCGTTGATGCCACCGACGCCGTGGTGAATCACATTGACCTTGATCTCGGTCTGCGGGAGCTTCGCAATCTCGTCCTCGAGCGCACCGACAGAACCTGCGACATCGCCCTTGAGGATCAGGTTCAGAGAGTTGAGCTCGCCATCCTGCGCACGGGCAAAGGCATCCTCGAAGGAGACTTTCAGGCGTGCACGGCGGGCGATCGCTTCGTTCTTCAAGCGGTGCGCGCGGTCGGCGGCCTGGCTGCGCGCGATGCGGTCAGACTCGACCACGCGGAATGTGTTGCCAGCCTCGGGGGCGCTGTCGAACCCGAGCACCTCGACCGGGGCGCCTAGCTCCGCAACTTCGATTCGGTGGCCGTTGTAGTCGTTCATTGCGCGTACGCGGCCCCACGTTGAACCAGCGACGATGGCGTCGCCGATATTCAGGCGTCCGCGTTGGAGCAGCAAGGTTGCAACTGCGCCGCGACCCGGATCGAGCTGGGCCTCGATGACAGTTCCGGAGGCCTCTGAATCGGGATTGCCGGTCAGCTCTTCGACTTCTGCGACCAGCAGCAGCATGTCGAGAAGGTTCTCGAGGCCCTCCTTTTTCTTGGCCGAGACGTCGCAGAAAATCGTCTCTCCGCCCCAGTCCTCGGGCTGGAAACCCATGGCTGCGAGCTCGGTGCGAACCTTGGTCGGGTCTGCGCCTTCCTTGTCAATCTTGTTGACGGCGATCACGATCGGTACTCCAGCGGCCTTCGCGTGATCGATCGCCTCTTCGGTCTGTGGCATCACACCGTCGTCAGCTGCGACGACGATAACGGCCACGTCGGTGACCTTTGCGCCTCGAGCACGCATGGCGGTGAACGCCTCATGTCCCGGGGTGTCGATGAAGGTGATGAGCTTTTCGCCGCGGTGCACCTGATACGCACCGATGTGCTGGGTGATTCCACCGGCCTCGCCGGCGACGACGTCCGCCTCGCGGACCGCGTCAAGAAGCGAGGTCTTGCCGTGGTCGACGTGACCCATGATCGTGACGACGGGCGGTCGTTCGACGAGATCCGCCGCTTCGTCCTCGGTCAGATCGTCGGGCTCGTCGTTCTCGTCAGACACAGAGCGCAGGTCGAGCTCGCGCTCGAACGACTCAACGACCGTCTTGATCATGTCGTCGGAAAGCGTCTGAGTGAGCGATGCCATTTCGCCGAGTTCCATCAACTTCTTGATCACTTCTGCAGATGAAACGCCGAGCGACTCTGAAACCTCTTTGACGGTTGCACCCGAGTCGATGCGGACGATCTTGCTGAGCGCCTCTGCTTCGGGATCGTCGACCTTCTCGACCGGCTCCTCGAACACCGGACGACGACGGCGACCACCGCGGGACTTGCGTGCGGGCTGACTCTGCGGAGGACCACCAGGTCCGCGGCGGGCTGCCTGCGAGTCGATGACGACCCGACGCATCTTTCCGCCTGCGCTTCCGCCGCCCGATGTAGCGCCACCGGGACGATTTGCGCCGCCGGGCGTACCGCTCGGACCGCGGCGCGGCGGCGCATCGCTTGGACCAGCCGAGAAGCTGCGCTGTTGCGGGCGGGAGCTGCCGGAGCCGTTCGAGCGCTGCTGCTGCGCGGAGGCCGGAGGGCGTCCAGATGCCGCACGCGCCCCGACGGGACGATTGACGGCCTTCATCACCCGTTCTGCGACCTCGTCGCTGACGCCGGATGAGGCAGTCTTTACGTCAAGGCCAGCCTTTTGAAGCAGCGCAAGCATCTCCTTGGAGGAAATGTTCGCCTGCTTGGCCAGTTCGTGTACTCGGACCTTTGCCATCTACAGACTGCGCCCCTATTCCGTGTCTTCGGGCGAGCCAGTCGCCACGGAGGAGTCGGCGAGAGCGTCACTGTTTTCAAGCAGTTCGGCCTCTGGGGTGTCGGAGTCCTCAACGAACTCGTCGGATGACGCGGCTTCGGCCTCGTCAATTGCTTCTTCGAGAGCTTCGTCGGCGATCGGCGCGTCTTCAATCGCCTCAACAATTGCCTCGACCTCGATCTCGCCCTCCTCGGCGTCGGCGCCGCCGTTGCCCTCTTCCTCGATGGACGTGCCGCCCTCCGGGTCGTAGGTCTCGGGTTCTTCTTCAATTGGTGCCTCCGGGAGCTCGTCTTCTGTGACGACTTCCTCGAGAGTCTCGTTGTCGGCGTCGGCCTCGGCTTCAGACTCGATCACGGGCTCGGGGCCTTCGCCCTCGTCGGCTGCTTCGATCGCGTCGGCCATCGAGGGATCGACGTAGTCGGTTTCCTGGTCGAGCAGCGCCTGGTGGGCGTCGAGTCCGCAGTAACGCGAACCGGCCAGCGAGGCATTCGGGCAGAGGCGCCCATTGGTGAGGATTGCGTGACAGCGGCCAGCGGTCTCGCTTTCGCCTTCTTCTCCGCCTCCAGAGCTTCCGTCGTCATCGACGGCGAAGTCACTTTCGGAACGGATGTCGATGCGCCAACCGGTCAGGCGGGCAGCCAGGCGCGCATTCTGGCCTTCGCGGCCGATCGCCAACGAGAGCTGGTCGTCGGGCACGATCACGGTCGCCTGCTGGTTCTCGTCGTCCACGAGCACTTCGCGGACGCGCGCAGGGGCGAGTGCCTTGGCGACAAAGCGCGCGGGCTCCTCGTTGTATGGAATGATGTCGATCTTCTCGCCGCGCAGCTCAGAGACGACCATGCGCACTCGCGATCCACGCGGTCCGACGCAGGCGCCGACCGGGTCGACGCCGTCAGCGTGGCTGACAACGGCGATCTTGCTGCGGAAGCCGGGCTCACGGGCGACGTTCTGGATCTCTACGAGGCCGTCTGCGACCTCCGGCACTTCCAGCTCGAACAGTTTGCGGATCAGCTCCGGGTTGCGGCGTGAGACGACGATGCTCGGGCCCTTGGTCTCGGCAGAGACGTCGGTGATGACGGCCTTGATGCGCGCGCCGTGCTCGTAGCGCTCGCGCGGGACCTGCTCGCTCTTGGGCAGCAGCGCCTCGACGCGCTCGCGCAGCTGGACCAGCGTGTAACGGTGGTCGGTCTGCTGGACGATGCCGGTGATCAGCTCGCCCACGCGGTCGTGGTACTCGTCGTACATGATCGTGCGCTCGGCCTCGCGGATGCGCTGGTAGACGACCTGCTTGGCCGTCTGGGCCGCGATGCGACCAAAATTCTCGGGGGTGACGTCGCGCTCGGGGATCTTGTCGGCGTGCTCGGCCAGCTTCTCGGGAGCAATGTCGGGCTCCTCGATAATGCGGCGCTCGCCGGTCTCAGGGTCGATCGTCGACTCCTGCTCGTAGACCTCGTCGAGCAGCTCGTCCTCGAGGTCCTCGGGGACCAGGAGTTCGAACACAAGGAAGTCTCCGCTTTCACGGTCGAGTTCAACACGGGCGTACTTCGCGGAGCCCGGAGATTTCTTGTACGCAGAGAGCAGCGCGTCTTCCAGCGCGGTCATGAGGGTTTCGGAGTCGATTCCCTTTTCGCGCTCGAGCAGCTTGATTGCGTCGACGATTTCCTGTGACATTTGTGGTGTTGCCTTTTCTCTATTTAGTTGTGCTGGCTATGGACTGCGTTGTTACGGGACCAGATTCGACTTGCTGATGTCTTCGTACGGAAGGGTGACGATTGTCCCGTCAGATCCAATCGTGACCCCTGAATCATCCGCAGCAATCAATTCGCCGGTGAAGTTGCGACGTCCTTCGTGGTCGGAGCGCGTGCGGATCTTCGCGCGGCGGCCGACGAAGCGGCGAAAGTGGTCTGGCTTTGTAAGTGGGCGTTTTGGACCGGGCGATGAAACCTCTAGTCCGTACTCCTCTCGCAACGCCCGGAGTGCGCGGGTGACGCGTTCACACGTTGCAAGGTCAACTCCGTCTGGATGATCGATGTAGATCCGAACGGTCCCGCCGTTCATCTCACAGAGCAGGAGCTCTACCGTGGGCTCGGCCCTGGCGAGTTCTTCTTCGATGTCCTTTTGGATTTTGTCGATCATCAGATGGTCCTCTTGGCAGGCCACCCCAACAAAAAAGTGGGCAGCTGGGCCCACTTCCAAAAAACGCGGCGAAGTCATAAATCCCATGAGCGAGGGAAATCACACTGCACTCAGGGCATCGCCGTTATCAAGGAGGTACTGCTGCGGGGAATTATACCGGGCGGCGAGTGTCAGCCGCCGATTCCCTTGCAGCGGGGCGAAGCAGTTGCTCGACGCGGTCGAGAATCACGGCAGCAATCTGCACCTTTGTGCCGCGCGGCGGACGCTCTGGTTCCTCGCCAGCGGTGATCAGCGTGACTTGGTTTGCGTTAACTTCGAACCCGATCGTGGGGTCGGCGATGTCGTTGGCGACGATCATGTCGAGGCCCTTGGATTCGAGCTTGCGCCTTGCCTCGGGCAGCAACGCTTCGCCAGCTTCGGCGGCAAAGCCGACGACGACCTGGCCGTCGCGACGCAGATCCTTCAAGCCTTTCAGCACGTCGTTGGTCGCGACAAGCTCGATCTCGATGCCCTCACGGCCGGCCTTCTTGATCTTGCCCTCGCTCGGTGCGGCGGGCGTGAAGTCTGCGACGGCCGCGGCCATGATCAGTGCGTCGCTGGTCAGGAAGTTCTCGCGCACCGCCGTTTCGAGTTCGGCGGCGGTTGAGACGTTCACGTAGTTGACGGCTGGATTTCGCGGCAGTGAGACGTTCGCGGCGACGACGGTCACCTCTGCCCCACGCGCCGCTGCCTGATCGGCGAGCGCAAAACCCATCTTGCCCGAAGAGCGGTTTCCGACAAAGCGGACCTCATCGATTGGCTCGCGGGTACCGCCGGCGCTGACCAAAAGCTTCAATCCGTCAAGTGATCGAGGTGCGTAGTCGGCGGCGCCACTCACCGCGCACTCGACGGCATCAAGAAGTTCTTGAGGCTCGGGCAATCGGCCCACGCCGTACTCGCCCTTCGACGCGAGCTCGCCAGTGCCAGGGTCGAGGACTGTGATTCCGCGGCGCCGAAGTGTCTCGATGTTCTCGCGCGTTGCCGCGCTGAGATACATATCGTTGTTCATGGCTGGAGCGACGATCAGCGGCTTGCGACAAGTCAGCGCCAGCGCGGTGACCATGTTGTCCGCCATACCCGCCGCGATCTTGGCGATCGTGTTGGCGCTCGCTGGGGCGACGAGATAGACGTCACAGTTGGCGACGAGCGCAAGGTGTGCAATCGGATCGTGGGTCGGTCGCTCCTGGTCCTGGAAGACGCCGCCAGCTGGATCGGCATCGAACTGGTTTGTCAGAACCGGCGCACCCGTTATGCCCTCGTACGAGGACTTACCGACGAAGTGCTGGCTGTCGGGCGTCTGGACCACGCGCACGACGTGGTCGGCCTTGATCGCAAGACGCGTGAACTCAAGCGTCTTGTACGCGGCGATTCCGCCGCTGACTCCTAGAAGAATGCGGGCCATCGCTTGATTATCGACGCAACCGCGCGATTGGCGCGAGGTTGCAAGTGCCAGTGCGCGCCGGTTGCGGCCTAGCGGTACTGGTACTTGAGTTTGTCGGCCTCGATCTCTTCGAGGGCAATCGTCAAGTAGTTCTTCGAGCGGGTGTCGACCATCGGCGGGACGTACTCGCCGAAGTGACCTTCGCCAAGCCCGTGGTAGTACGAGCTGATCTGGCGCGCACGCTTTGCGGCAACGATGACCGATGCATACTGCGAGTCGATCTTTTCAAGCAATTTGTCTACGCGCGGTTCAACCACAGGGGCTCCTTCAAAATCTGGACAGGACGACCGATGGTAGAGGGTCCGCCGGGCGACCCGGCGCTCCTCAGGCTGCGGAGATGATCGCGTCGAGCTCGGCTACGGCCTGATCGACGGTGTCGTTGACCACGACGTGCTCGAACTCGTGCTGCGCGGCGAGCTCTTCTTCGGCGACCTGTAGGCGCCGCTCGATCGCTTCGTCCGAATCTGTGCCGCGGCCGATCAGGCGTTCGCGCAAAGTTTCTGGCGTCGGCGGGGCGATGAAGATCTGCGTGGCGTCGGGCATCGACTCGCGAACCTGACGCGCGCCCTGAAGCTCGATCTCGAGCAGCACTCCCCCTTGCTCGGCGTGGCGCTCGAGCTCACTTCGCAAAGTCCCGTACTGGTTGCAGCTGTAGGCGGCGTGCTCCACAAACTCGCCTGCGGCGACGCGGCGGTCGAACTCTTGCGGCGTGAGGAAGTGGTAGTGCTCGCCGTCGGTTTCTCCCTCGCGAGGAGCGCGCGTGGTCGCCGAAACTGAGAGGCCCAGACCGGGATGCCGTTCACGCAAAGCACGAATGACGGTGCCTTTGCCGACACCGGAGGGACCTGTGATGACGAAGACGGCCCCGGCTTTTTCTAACGGCCCTGCGGCCATCAGCGCCTACGGACGACGGAGCGCGTCGATCAGTTCGCCGCGCTGACGCTCGGAGAGACCGATGACTGTCTTGCTCGGAGAGATGCGGCAACGCTGGAGGATCTTGGTGACCTTTACTCGTCCGTAACGAGGTACGGCGAGCATGATGTCGGCCACCTTTGCCGAGTGCACGCACTCGGGCGGGTCAGACAGAACGGTCTCGATGCGTACGCGCCCTGCTTTGAGGTCCCGCTTCAGGGTGGCGCGTTCGGTGCGGACGGCGTTGGCGAGTTTTAGGGCGTCCAAGCGCTGTGACGGCGAGCGGTCCGGAGTCTCCGCCAATGCCTCCGTCGCGGCCTTGGCGGCGGCGATTTCTGACTTGAGAGGCTTGGTGGCGGGTTGCGGCATGGCGGGAATGATAGGCAGGTTTGGACGGGTCTACAACAGGAAATTTCATCATTCACCTCGACCTAAGGTTGAGGTTTACGCGAGTTCACGGTTGCTTGACCCCCGATGACTCGCCAGGGTTGCCTCACTGAACCCTTTTGGATGGGGGCCGCAGCGCCCGTGACCGGCTCGCGAAGCGAAGCCGAAATGCGGCTACCTGCAGCGGGATCGCGAAAGTTTTCTGTGCCAACGGCAACAAGTCTTGCGCCAGCGTCGAGCAAAGCCTGCGCATCGCGCGAATTCTCGACGCCACCCATGCCGACCACAGGAATTTTTACGCTCGTGGACACTCGGGCGACCTGGCCGAGCGCAACGGGCTTCACCGCGGGTCCCGAGATGCCCCCACTGCCCGCGCCGAGCCACGGCTCGCTGCTGCCAGGTGCGAATGCCATGCCGGGCAGCGTGTTGATCAACGAAATCGCATCTGCGCCTGCGCTCTCGGCGGCCATCGCCACGAGATCCGGTCGCGACGTTGAAGGCGCGAGTTTGGCGATCATCGGCTTGTCCGAGTGCGCCCTGAGTTGACTCATCATCGCCTCGCACTCGACGGGATCTGAGCCGACGATGTTGCCGGTCTTGACATTCGGGCAGGAGAAGTTCAGTTCGAGCGCAGCGATCTCGTCGCGGCGATCGAGCGTCTCGAGAATGACGACGAGCTCGTCCACGCTGAAGCCCATCACCGAGACGATCAGCGGAGCCGGGAGCGTCGCGTACTCAGGAAGGTCCTCGTCCACAAATCGCACCAGCCCCTTGTTGGGCAGGCCGATCGAATTGATCATTCCCTGGCCGAGTTCCCAGAGGCGCGGCGGCGGATTGCCCGCGCGTGGGTCGAGCGTGATCGTCTTGGAGACGTACGCAGAGAAAGGGAAGTTGCGATCGAACGCATCACCGAAAACGCGGCGCGCAGCAAGCGCGTCGTAGGTGCCGGATCCATTGACTATCGGGTGCTCGAGCTGCATCCCGCAGAACTCAATCGCCATCAGTGCGCCATTCCCGAGAGAATCGCCGTATCGAGCTGAGCTCCCTCAATCACAGGGCCGTCAACGCACAGCCTGATGTAGCCGTCCTTGGTCGGCACGACGCAGCCATAACAAGCACCAAAGCCGCATGCCATCCCCGACTCCATCGCCAGCTGCGAGGGCACGCCATGTTCTTCGCAGAGGACTCGAATGGCTTCCAGCATCGCCGGCGGGCCGCACGCGTAAACGGTTGAGTCGGGCTGCGCCTCAAGCTGCGTGGCAACCAGCTCCGTGACGTAGCCCTGATGTCCGGCCGAGCCGTCTTCGGTCGCCAGCGAATGCTTGAGGTCGTAGAGCCCGGCGGCCGATGCGTGGGCGCTGGAGCGCATCCCGACGAAAGTCGTGGCACGAACGCCGTCGAGATCGCGCAGCTCGTCGTCAAAGGCGACGATCGGCGCCAGGCCGATTCCGCCCGCGATCAACACCGGCCAGCGATCGGCCTCAAGCGCGAATCCGTTTCCGAAGGGACCAGCGATCAGAAGTTCGTCGCCCACTCCAACCGCCGTGAGGCGCTCGGTTCCCGGTCCGACGTCCTCGAAGAGAAAGTCCAGAGCGACCCCGTCATCTGACTGGACGGCCCGCGCAAAGGACAGCGCTCGTGGCAGGTAGGGCCGACCGTCGGCACCCCCGCCCCAGCCTGCAGGCGTCATCAGCATGTAGAACTGGCCAGCCAGTGGCGCCGGCCCACCCCGGTCCAGGGCCGTGAGAGCCACGTAGGGACCAGCCTCACGCCGATCGGTCACATGGACAACGCGGCGCCCAAATGGCGCCTGCGGCCGCGCAGGCGGGTTCAAGCGGTCGCCCCTTCGGGGCTTCGTGACGCGTGCAGTTCTTGAAGGGATCGAACCTCGTCGCCATGCGTGCGCATTGCGCCGATCGCTCGAGCCGCGGCACTCGCGCCGGTCATCGTCGTGATGCAGGGAATCCCGCGCGCGGTCGCCGCAATGCGGATCTCATATCCATCTGCACGCGCGCCGCTTCCTGAAGGCGTGTTCACGACCAGCTGGACGTCTCCGCGCTCGATCCACTCGACGACGTTGTTGGAACCTTCGCCGATCTTGTTGATCGCCTCGACGGGAATGCCCATGCGGCGGATCGAGCGAGCGGTGCCGCCGGTGGCGATGATCTTGAAGCCTAGGTCGTGGAGGCTCGCGGCCGTCTGGGTCGCCGCAGGTTTGTCGCGATCGTGAACCGTGATGAACACGGTGCCGCCGTCTGGCAGCGCCGCGCCGGCCGCAGCCTGCGCCTTGCCGAATGCCGTCGGGAAGTCGTCGGCAATTCCCATGACTTCGCCGGTCGAGCGCATCTCCGGTCCGAGCATCGCGTCGGCGCCGGGGAAGCGCTGGAACGGCAGGACCGCTTCCTTCACGCTGACGTGGTCGGTACCGCCCTCGGGCAGTTCGATATCCGCGAGTCGCTCGCCGAGCATCAGGCGGCAGGCGATCTTCGCGAGCGAAACGCCGGTGGCCTTGGAAACAAACGGCACTGTTCTGGAGGCGCGCGGATTGGCCTCGATCACGTAGACCTCGTCGCCAACAACGGCGTACTGGATGTTGATCAGTCCGATCACGCCCAGCTCGAGTGCGATTGTGCGGGTGTGGCTGAGGATCGTCTCGTAGGCCTCTGGCCCGATCGACATCGCAGGGATCACGCAGGCCGAGTCGCCCGAGTGGACCCCGGCCTCTTCGACGTGCTGCATGACTGCGCCGATCTTGACCATCTCGCCGTCGCAGAGCGCATCGACGTCGATCTCGATCGCGTCTTCGAGGAAACGGTCGATCAGCAGAATCTGATCGCGCACGCCCTCGACAGCGTCGTCGTCGAGCCCAAGCGAAACGGCCTCGACTGCGAGGTAGTCCTCTAGCTGCTCGCGGGAGTAACAAATCATCATCGCCCGGCCGCCGAGTACGTAGGACGGACGGATCAGAAGTGGGAATCCGACGCGTTCGGCCATCAGCCGGGCCTCGTCTGAACTCTTTGCGATGCCGTACGGCGGGCAGGCAATTCCGGCCCTGTCGAGCAGGCCGCCGAAACGCTCGCGGTCCTCGGCGTGATCGATCGCGTCAACGCCGGTGCCGAGCAGCGGAACGCCAGCGGCCTCAAGGCCAGCGGCGAGCTTCAGCGGAGTCTGCCCGCCGAACTGCACGATCACGCCTTCGGGCTTCTCGACCTCGACGATCGCAAGGACGTCTTCGAGCGTCAGCGGCTCGAAGTAGAGCCGGTCGGAGATGTCGTAGTCGGTGCTGACCGTCTCGGGATTGCAGTTGACGATCACGGCGTCGCGGCCGCTCTCGCGAACGGTCATCGCGGCGTGGACGCAGCAGTAGTCGAACTCGATGCCCTGGCCGATTCGGTTCGGACCAGACCCGAGGATGATCACGCTGGCGTTGTCGCCGCGGTCAATCTCGTGTTGCGGGCCGTCGGGGCCGACACGCTCGTAGCCCGAGTAGAAGTATGGGGTCGCGGCCTCGAACTCGGCGGCGCAGGTGTCTACGGCGCGGAATATGCGCTCCATTCCCGGCTCGATCGCGGAACCAGCCTCGACGAGCTCTTCGAACTGGCGCAGATACCAGGGGTCGATGTTGCTCGAAGCGTTGATTTCTTCGATGCTCGCGCCCTTGCGGATCGCCTCGAAGAGAACCTCGAAGCGGTCGGCAGTCGGTCGCTTGAGCAGCTCAAGCAGCTCTTCCTTTGGCTTGGCAACGACCGGCGGCTTGTCGAGCTCACGCGAGCGCCAGGCCTTCTCGAATGCCTGCTTGAAGGTCGGGGCGATCGACATCGCCTCGCCAACGGACTTCATCTGACTTGTGAGCCCGTCGTCCGAACCAGGGAACTTCTCGAATGCAAATCGCGGCCACTTGACCACTACGTAGTCGAGCGCCGGCTCGAACGAAGCCACGGTCTTGCCGGTGATGTCGTTGGGGATCTCTTCCAGCGTGTAGCCGACCGCCAGGCGCGCCGCGATCTTGGCGATCGGGAATCCAGTCGCCTTCGAGGCAAGCGCCGACGAGCGTGAAACGCGCGGGTTCATCTCGATCACGACGATGTCGCCGTTCTTCGGGTTGACGGCGAACTGCACGTTCGATCCGCCGGTCTCCACGCCGATGGCGCGGATGATCGCGATCGACTGGTCGCGCAGCTCTTGATACTTGTCGTCGGTCAGGCTCTGCTGCGGGGCGACGGTCACCGAGTCGCCGGTGTGAACTCCCATCGGGTCGATGTTCTCGATCGAGGCGATGATCACGACGTTGTCGTTCTTGTCACGCATGACTTCGAGCTCGAACTCGCCCCAGCCCAGCAGAGACTGCTCAACGAGCGTCTCGCCGATCGGGCTCGCTGCCAGCGCGGCGCCCAGCATGGTCTTGAGCTCGTCGCGGGAATACGCGATTCCGCCGCCGAAGCCGCCCATTGTGTAGCCGGGCCGGATGATCGCGGGAATTCCGACCGCTTCGATCACGCGATCGATCTCGTCGTCAGGCACTCGGCCGTCGCCGTTTGGATCGCGCACGATCACGGACCCGGCGCAGCGCAGCCCGATCGAGTGAACGACTTCGCGGAAGAGTTCGCGCTCTTCGGCCTTGCGCATCGATTCGTAGTTGGCGCCGATCATCTCGATCCCAAGACGCTCAAGCGTGCCGTCCTGGGTGAGGTCCCGTGCCAAGTTCAAGGCAGTTCCGCCGCCAAGCGTTGCCAGCAGCGCATCGGGGCGTTCCTTTTCGAGCACGGCCGTGACCGAGCGCGGCGTGAGCGGCTCGACGTAGGTGCGAGTTGCAAACTCGGGGTCGGTCATGATCGTCGCCGGATTGCTGTTGATCAGGACAACTTCAAAGCCTTCGTCCTGAAGCACGCGGCAGGCCTGCACGCCCGAGTAGTCGAACTCTGCGGCCTGGCCTATGATGATCGGGCCGGATCCGAGGATGCAGATCTTCTGGATGTCGTCACGGCGCGGCATCTATGCCATCTCCAGGAAGCGGTCGAAGAGGTAGAGCGCGTCGTGCGGTCCGGGGCCGGCCTCGGGGTGGTACTGAACCGTCGCGCCCGAGACGTCGCGGAGCAGAAGGCCTTCAACCGTGCGGTCGTAGAGGTTCACGTGGCTGAGTTCGGCGGCGCCAAAGTCGGTCTCCCAGCACACCGGCTCGTCGCCGAGCACTTTGCCCGATCCGTCGGGGGTCTGGACGGCGAAGCCGTGGTTCTGTGAAGTGATGTCGATCTTTCCTGTCTGGAGGTCTTTCACCGGGTGGTTTGCCCCGCGGTGGCCGAACTGGAGCTTGTAGGTCTCAAGGCCGATCGCGCGGCAGAGCAGCTGGTGGCCGAGGCAGATGCCGAAGACCGGCTTCTTCCCGATCAGCTGGCGGACGTTCTCGACCACGTAGTCGAGCGCGCCGGGGTCGCCGGGGCCATTGGCCAGGAAGAAAAAGTCTGGGTTGCGCGCAAGCAGCGCTTCTGCGGGCGTGTCGCAGGGATGCAGTTCGAGCTTCACGCCGCGAGCCACAAGGTTTTCGATGATCGAGCGTTTGATGCCCGTGTCGATCGCAACTACGTGTGCCGCGCTGCCGTCACCGTGGATGATCGGCTCGTTGGGCGTGACCTCTTTGGCGAAGTCCGCGCCCTTCATGCTCGGCTCGGCTTCAATCGCGGCGCGGGCGTCTGCCTCGCTTACCGATCCGTCGAAGGTCCCGCCGCGCATCGCGCCCTTGTCGCGGATGTGGCGCACCAGCGATCGTGTGTTGACACCGGTGATTCCGGGGATTCCCTGATCGATCAACCACTGCTCCCAGGAGCCCTTGATGCCCGGAGAGCCCGCCGGAGCGATCTCGCGCATCACAACTGCACGAGCGTGCGGCGCATCGGATTCCATGAAGGCCTCGGCGACTCCGTAGTTGCCGACCATCGGATACGTGTAAGTGATGATCTGGCCGCGATAGCTGGGGTCGGTCAATGCCTCCTGGTAGCCCGACATCGAAGTGTTGAACACAACTTCGCCGGTCACCTGGGCAGCAGCGCCCGCGGCGAACCCGTCAAAGCGAGCGCCGTCTTCGAGCAATACGTAGGCGGGACGGCGATCGCTCATGCTCCGACCTCCTGCATCGCAAAGCTGCGGGCGCGGAACGCGATGACTCCCGCGGCGACCGTCATCAGGACGCGGCCACTCAGCTCGCGACCCGCGAAGCAGCTGTTTGACGAGCGGCTCGCGTAACCCTCTTCGCCAACCACCCAGGTCGCCTCAAGGTCCACAAGATTGAAGTTCGCCGGGGCGCCCTTCGAAACGGTCGGCGTGGGCAGCTCGAACAGCGCCGCCCCCTTCGTGAGTCGGTCGATCACAAGGCTCAAATCAAGGACTCCAGTTTTTACGAGGTCGGTGTAGACGACCGGGAATGAGGTTTCGAGTCCCGTGACGCCCATGGCGGCGAGTTCGAACGGGACTTCTTTTTCGTGCGCGGCGTGGGGCGCGTGGTCGGTGGCGATGATGTCCACCACCCCGCTCTTCAGCGCGGCGATCAAGGCCTGACGGTCCTCCTCGGTGCGCAGTGGCGGATTCATTTTGAAGTTTGCGTCGGTGCCGTCGCCGATCGCTTCGTCGGTCAGGGTCAGGTGGTGCGGGGTGACCTCGGTGGTGATCTGAACGCCGCGCTCTTTGGCTGCAGCGACGGCTTCGATCGAGCCGACACATGAGAGGTGTTGCACGTGGATGCGGCCTCCCTCGTACTCGGCGAGCAGTGCGTCGCGAGCGATGTACGTGCTTTCCGATACCGGCGGGTAGCCGGCAAGTCCGAGTCCAGCGCTGACGTGTCCTTCGTGCATCACGCCGCCGCGGGTCAAGGCCGGGTCTTCCTGATGTAGCGCAAGCGGACGGCCAGCGAGTCGTTGGTACTGCAACGCCTGACGCATCAGGCCCGCGTCAACGATCGGCAGGCCGTCGTCGGTGAAGCAGATCGCTCCGGCCTCGGCGAGTTCGGCCATCTCGGAGAGCTGCTTGCCCTTCATGCCCTTGGTGACAGTGGCGCTGAAGGCCACAGGAATGTGGGCGTCTTCTTGGGCGCGCATACGCAGTGACTGGATCGCGCCCGGGCTGTCGATCGGCGGGTTGGTGTTGGCCATCGCAATGATCGCGGTGAATCCACCAGCGGCAGCCGAACGGGTTCCTGACTCGAGATTCTCCTTGTACTCAAAGCCCGGCGTGCGCAGGTGGACGTGTGGGTCAATGAAACCCGGGAAGAGGTGCTTGCCAGATGCGTCGATCGTCTCGCCACCTTCAGGCGCGGTCAAGCCCTTGCCAATCTCGGCGATCTCGCCATCGCGGACGAGAACATCGAGCACCTCGTCGTGCCCGGCGCCTGGATCGACTACGCGCGCGCCCGTGACCAGCAACTCGGCGGGCCTGCCGCCGCGGAAGCTCAAGCATTCCTCGGCCGGCGGGCCGATCGGCTCTGGCGGCAGCGGCTCAATCAATTTCAGTTCTGGGCGCGTCATGAGGTCAACTTCACTTCCTGGATTTGGGCGGACTGCTCTTTGGCAGCCCCGCCGTCGGGCCCGCGACCGGCGAGCAACTCGTAGAAGACGGCCATGCGCACCGCAACGCCAGCGGCTACCTGCTCGGTGATCAAAGATTGCGGCGCATCGACGACATCGGGTGAGAGCTCGACGCCGCGGTTGACCGGGCCCGGATGCATCAACAACTGATTGGCGCCGAGCCGCTTGCCGTTGATCTGGAAGTAGCGCGCGTACTCGCGCACCGATGGAATAAAGCTCTGCTCGTCGTTCATGCGCTCGTTCTGCATCCGCAGGACGTAGAGCACGTCGGCCTCGCTGGAGCCGTCAAGCGTGTAAGAAACTGTGCAGCCGAGCTTCTCGATCTCGCGAGGGATCAGCGTCGGCGGTCCGCAGACCGTGACCGACGCGCCGAGCGCCGTGAGCGCAAGGATGTTTGAGCGGGCGACGCGGCTGTGCAAGACGTCGCCGATGATCCAGATGTTGCGGCCGTCGAGTTCGTTGAGGCGGCGGCGAAGTGTGAAGGCGTCAAGCAGAGCTTGGGTGGGGTGTTCGTGCTTTCCGTCGCCGGCGTTGATCACCGAGGCGTCGGTCCAGCGAGTGATCATCCCGGGCGCTCCCACGTGCGGGCTGCGTACGACGATCGCCGACGGTTTATAGGCAGAGAGCGTCTGAACGGTGTCGCGCAGCGACTCGCCCTTCTCCACGCTTGAACTGCTGGCCTGGATCGTGACCGTGTCGGCCGAGAGCCGCTTGGCTGCAAGGTCGAACGAAGACCGCGTGCGGGTCGAGTTCTCGAAGAAGAGATTGACGATCGTGCGGCCCGAGAGTGTCGGGAGTTTCTTGTTCTCGCGTTCAGAAAGCTGCGAGAGGCTCTCGGCGCGATCGAGCAGCCGTTCGATCGCTTCGCGCTCGAGCCCTGCGATTCCAATCAAATTCCGCATCAGCTGCTCACCGTCTGGGTAGTCGGAACGATGGCGATCTCATCCACCCCGTCCAACTCCTCGACGCGCACGTTCACGCGCTCGTCGCTGCTGGTCGGAAGGTTCTTGCCAACAAAGTCCGGTCGGATCGGAAGCTCGCGGTGTCCGCGATCTGCCAGCACCGCCAGCTGAACTGCCGGCGGGCGACCGAAGTCGAAGAGAGCGTCGATCGCGGCGCGGACCGTGCGGCCGGTGTAGAGCACGTCGTCCACCAGGACGATCACGTGCTCATCGATCGAGAAGTCGATGCTCGACGAATGGACGACGGGCGCGCTCTCGCGCAGCTGGCCGATGTCGTCGCGATAGAAGGAGATGTCCAGCTCGCCCACGGGGATCTCGCGACCGTCGAAGTCCGCGATCTGGCCAGCGAGGCGCCGGGCAACTGGAACTCCGCGACGATGGATGCCAATCAACGCGAAGGGCCGGTCACCGTTCTTTTCGACGATCTCATGGGCGATGCGTACAACTGTGCGCGAGAGATCGGCACGGTCGAATACGACCTTGGACGCGGATGCTCCAGCTCCCGAAGAGTTGGCGTCGTCTGGCATTTGGCTCCTTCTTGGCCTCTCGGACCAGAGTTAAAGGGCAGTAGCTTGCTTGCAGAGCAGCCTAACACGAGATCGGGCTCAGCGTTCGGCTTGAAATCAGTCTTCTTTGACCAAAATGGGCTTTCCGCGCTCGGGAAATGGTAGTTCGACGACGTCGAAGTCGCGCGGGAGCTCAGTGTTCTCGAAAACTTCGCGCGCCTCGGCGCGCAGCTCTTTTCCGAGGTAGCGCCCAGATACGTGCGTGAGGCAGAGCATCTCCACTTCCGCGTCGCGCGCAGTTTCTGCGGCCTGCCGAGCAGTGCTGTGACTGGTCTCGGTGGCCCTGGCCGACTCCTCGTCGCCGAAAGTTGACTCGTGCACCAGAAGATCCGCGCCGCGAGCGGCCTCGACAACGGCATCGCATGGAGAGGTGTCGCCGGTGTAGACAATTGTGCGGCCGCGACGGTCTTCCCCGACAACTTGCTCCGCTCGCACGACGGTTCCATCGGCGACCGTGATTTCGCCGCCACGCTGAAGAACTCCAAAGTCTGGACCCGGCTGGACCCCTAGTTCTCGAGCGGCGGTCTCATTGAAGTGCCCGGGGCGATCGTGCTCGGCGAGCTTGAAGCCGAACGCCCGACCACGGTGAGCCACGTCGAATCCGCTCACGGTGTAGCCCTTGAACCCGAGTTCCTCGTGCGGCTGGAGTTCGTAGATGTCCACGTCAAACGGAAGCCGACCGATCAAGTTGTCCATGTCGTCGATCATCGCCTGCAATCCAGGAGGTCCGTAGATCGTCATCGGAACCTCTCGCCCGCGCAGTCCGAACGTCTTCAACATCCCCGGAATGCCGAGAATGTGATCCGCGTGAAAGTGCGTCACGAATAGGTGTTCGATGTCGCTGAGGCCGACGGATTGGATCAGCTGACGTTGGGTCCCTTCGCCACAATCAAACAGCAACTGATCGCCGCCGTGTCGCAAAAGCAGCGACGCCAAGCCCCTGCGTGCGGTCGGAGTTGAGCCGGCTGTGCCTATGAAGACTGCCGAAAGGTTCATCGTCGGGACTCTAACCCGTTTGCAATTACCGAATTTTGCATCGGCTTTTCGCTCAAGATGGCTGCCCGAACGCCCGAAACCTTTCGTATGCAATCGCAAGGACGCGACTCGCTACGCGCGCCCACAGGACGACTGGAACTCGGGGTAACGGGCACGGATGCCCGGCCGCCGCGTGTCATGCGCGCCTTCGCCATTTACATGGGGCTGGCCCTGATCCTCGCTGCGTTGATCATTCTGTATTTCGTTCGGCACAACGTAGAAGCCAACTCGACGCAGAAGGTTGCAGAGCACGCGAGTTTCGTTGCTTCGACCGCCGTTCCGAAAATCCTACCCGCGGGAGCATGGAATGAGCCGGTCAGGGGCAAAATTCTGGACAGGCTCGACCGCGCCGTAAAAGCCGACCTGCTCAACGACGGTGGCCTGCGCGTGAAGTTCTATTCGCCCGACGGAACCGTCGTCTACTCATCCGATCAGGGGCTGATCGGGACCAAGACCAACGAGCTGAGCCGCATCGAGAGCGCAATGGACGGCCGCTTGAACGCCAAGGTCACAACTCTTGGCAACGAAGGCGGGTCCGGGAAGGACACCAAGGCAATTGAGGCGTACGCGGCAGTCACGTATCCGGGAGCATCATCTCCCGTCGGCGTCTTCGAGGTCTACAACGATTACGGCCAGGCAGCCGGCTCTATCCGCCAACAGGCACTACCACTGGCCGGCGCTGTGCTCCTGATCTTTCTCCTCTTGTACCTCGCACTGTTTCCGGTACTGCGCCGTACGACCCGCCAGCTTCAGTACTCCAACAATGAGCTGCGTCGGCGCGCGACAGACCTGAACGACAACCTTGTAGAACGCACGGCCATCGAGCAACGACTGCGCGAAACGATCGAAGACCTTGAACGCTCGGAGAACTCACTCGAGCACGCGCAGGAAGAAACGATCATGCGCCTCTCGATGGCCGTCGAGCGCCGCGACCAGGAAACCGGCGACCACATTGAGCGCATGGGCCGCTATTGCACCCTGCTTGCCTCGAAGCTCGGTTGGAGCGACCAGAAGTGTGAGCTCTTGAGAATCGCCGCCCCGCTGCATGATGTCGGCAAGATCGCTATCCCCGATTCGATTCTGCTGAAGCCCGGCGCGCTTACGCCCGAGGAGCGCCTGGAGATCGAGAAGCATGCCGAGGTCGGCCACGAGATCCTCGCTGGCTCAGACTCTCCCCTACTTGACCTTGCTGCACGCATAGCGCTGAGCCACCACGAGCATTGGGACGGGAACGGCTACCCCAATGGCCTCGTCGGTGAAGAGATCCCGATCGAGGGCCGGGTTGCCGCAATCGCAGATGTTTTCGACGCGCTCACCAGTGACCGCGTCTACCGCCCCGCGATGACCGTCGAGCGCTCGCTCGCGATCATGTCTGAGGGCCGCGCGTCGCAGTTTGACCCCGTCCTCCTGGACGTCTTCTTTGACTCGATCGTCGAGGTGCTTCTGATCCGCGACGGCCACGTCGAAGAGAAGCAGCAACAGCGCCAGGAGAACCTCGGACATCGCCGGCGTGCACGCCGCGCTGTGCCCACCGCGAGCAACTTTGAGTCCGCCGAAGAAGACGGTGGCCAGGCACGCTCGATGGTAGGGTGAGCCGCGTCTCGCGCCCGTAGCTCAGTGGATAGAGCGCTGCCCTCCGAAGGCAGAAGTCGCAGGTTCGAATCCCGCCGGGCGCACCTACGTACTCTCTCGGTTGTATCGAGACTCAAACTCTCTCGATTCCGCGCCCCCGGGTGTCTTTTCAGCATCGCGGGGGCATTTTTGGATCCTTAGCTGAACGCGCTGATCGCGTACGCAATACCGAATCCAAGCGTCGTGAGCAGTCCCGCGACCGCGCCGTTCATCTTGAACGCCTCCGGCACCATCGTGTCGATCAGCATCGTCAAGAGGGCTCCGCCGGCGAACGCAAGGACGATCGCGACTGCCTCGTCGCTCGCGGAGTCGAAAACGGCAAAACCCAGCATCGATGAGATGCCCGAGATCAACGCCACGGCAGCCCACATGCCAAACAGCTTCGGTGCGCTCCAACCCGACTGCTTCATTCCGCTGGTGGACCCGATCGCCTCTGGAAGGTTGGAAAGGAACACGGCGGCGACCATCGCAGCGCTCACCGTTTCGCCCCCGATCAACCCGAGCCCGATCACGATCGACTCGGGAATGCCATCGAGGATCGTGCCGAACATGATCGCCTTCCCCTCTGAATCGTCACCGTGCGCCTTCGAGGACTTTCGATGCTTGCCTCCGGCGCGGTCGATCAACAGGTCGCCTGCGAAGAAGGCAAGGGCGCCGGCAGCCAGCCCGACAGCGACTGCCCAATTGCCGTCGGTGGTCGCGTTCGCTTCGTCAACGAGCTCGAACGCGACCGCGCTGATCAGCACGCCAGAGCCAAACGCCATGATTCCACCGAGCACCTTGCCCGGCATGTCCCAGAAATATGCGATCAGCGCGCCAATCAAGAGCGCTGCGCCGCCGACAAAACCCCAAAAGAACGCTGCGCCCATTCCGAGAGTCTCCATCTGGCCCCGGCGGATCTTCCACTTTGCGGGATCTTCACGACTACTCCCGAGTTAGTTGCCGAATCGTCCGCGATCCGTCCTAGTCTCGGCTCTACTCGCTCGCCATTGGGGAATGCAACACATGCACCGCATCGACAGCTCCCGCAGTATCCGAGCCTCAGCGCTCCAGTCTTTTGAAGGCCGTGAGTGCGTGGGCACGATCCCACCCGAGGTCTGCGAGCTCTGCTTCTCGGACCTCGTTCAGCCGGTTGATGCCAAGGCAAGCTCTGGCGGGAGTGTTCGTCTAACTCTTCGCTGCCCCGAGTGTCATCACGTGCGCGTCGGTGAATGCAGCTGGGAAGAGGCCCGTGAGTTCGGCCGCCACTTCGCGAAGGTCAAGGCGATCCTGCGCGGCCACTATGACGAGCTGGCCGACGAGAACTTCCGACGCGAGCTTGACTGCCTCGTGCTGGCGCTGCACACGGACCTGATCGGTCCGGATGATTTTGCGCCGTACCGCTACTCGGGCTGAATAGCGGTCGCGGACTCAATCGTTCGCTCGATACGCGAGCGCTTGAAGCGACGAGTCCCGAACCAGAGTGCTGCGCCGATCAGCGCGATCGGGATCAGGGCCGCGAGAACGATGATGAGAGCCGCGGCGACAGCGGTAAGGATCTCGCCAGCCTTGTCGAAGGCCTTGGCGATCTCACCCTTGTCCTTGTTGGCCGCGGTCTTGTCGGCAAGGATCGTCAAGGCGATCGGTACATAGTTCACGCGGGCGCGATTGGCCCTGACCTGGCGCGCGGCAGCGCGCTTGGCGGAGTTGGCCCTCGCGAGCTGGCGGCCAAGGGCGGCGCGTTGTGCCGGAGTTTCGGCGGCCTCGAGTTGGTTCCCGAGTCGATTTGCGCGTGCCGTCGTGCGGTCTAGCTGTCGATCGGCAGAGTTGACTGCAGTTGTGATGTCCTCGCTTGACTGCGAGCGTGAACGGACGTGCGCGAGCTTGGAGATCGAAGCCAGAGCCGGCTTGTACTGGGCGGCCGGAATCATCAGCGCGAACGTTGCGCGACCGCTATTGCCTTCTCCACCGCGCACGCGCGAAGAGGCGACGTAGCCGCCGTAGCGATCGACAATCGCGTTCACTCGATCCGACAGCCGTTCGATGTCCGCTCCGTCGGCGGCAAGCGTGAGTCGGGTGTCGCGTGCGATTTCTCGTGGAACCCTCGATGACGTGATTTCTTCCGGCACCATTCCAGGAGCAGGCGCCGTTGAGGTTGCCGATTCGCCAGTCGCGACCCTTTGAACAAGGTCGGAACTGACCTGACCGCTCGCGGCGGAATCGTCCCCCTCGGTCGTCGGCGCCAAAGCACTCATCGGACCTGCGGACATGTCGGATGCGCTCAAAATCGCAACACTTGTGGCCCCTCCCATGAGGAAAAGCAAGGATGCACCGACAAGCATCGGCTTGAGGATCGATCGTTCTCGCGGCCTGCGTTTTGCGGCGGCTTCTTGGGCACGCGCATCGAGAGCGGCAACCTCACCATGATTCGGAACCGGCCGCGCGTTGCGCACAAGTAGAGCAAAGTCGGTCAGCGCCGCGTCTTCCGGGCGCGCCTCTCCCCCGCCGCGAACGATTGCGTCGATCACGTCCAGCTCGTGCTGCTCGGTTTCGTTGATTCGCCTAGAGGACATTTTCCACACTTCCAATCTCTTCGCGCAGGCGCGTTATCGCGCGGTGCAGCTGGGTTCCGACGTTTGAGTTCGAGATGCCGAGCACGCGGGCGATCTGCCGGTTCTCCAGCCCGGCGAAGAACTTCAGCGCAACAAGCTCGCGGTCGCGCGCTTGAAGCCTGCTAATCGCTCCGGCGATCAGCAACTTGTCGTCGCTGCTGCGGTCACCGCTCTCCGCTCCCAAGAGTTCTGGCGCCAGCTCGAGGGCGGATTCACGCCCACTCCGACGAATCTCATCGACTGCCGCATTTCGCGCGATCGCAAACAACCACCCGCGCAGGTCGCCGCGACCGGGGTTGAAGAGTGATCGCTTCCTGAAGGCCTTCTCGAAGGCCTGCGCGAGGCGCCGTTAGGACTGGATCGCTCGTTGTCACGTTTGATTCGGCCATCTGCGGGTACTACGAGGTAACGAGTCGGGCGTCACAGAGAATTTGAATAGGGTGAATGAAGCCCATCCGATTTGCGTGTGTATGTGTTCGAGCGTGCAGAACGATCCATTGACTCAGGAAAAACAAAACCCGTCCGTCCGCGCGGAGGAAGAGCTCGCTCTCTTGCGTCGCTACCGCCTGTCCGGCGATGACCATGCCCGTGACGAACTCGTCGCGAGAATGCTCCCATGGGTGCGGCGAATCGCCCAGCGGTACTCCAATCGCGGGATGGACCCCGATGACCTCGTTCAGGTCGGCTCGCTCGGACTGCTGAAGGCAATCGATCGCTTCGACTTCGATCGCGGCGTCCGCCTTACGACGTTCGCCGAGCCAAACGTCACCGGCGAAATCAAGCGCCATTTCCGTGATCACGGTTGGAGCGTGCGACCGCCGCGCGATCTTCAGGAGCTGAACGCCGAAGTGATGCGCACGATCGAGGTGCTCGCCGCCGAACTTCAACGTTCACCGACCATCGCCGAGATCGCCGCCTACACGAACACGAGCGATGAACAAGTCCTCGAAGCGATGCATGCCGGCGCCGCCTACGACACGGCGCCGCTGATCAGCGATGACAACGAGGACGGCGGCCTGATCGAGAGCAAGGCCCTCGCAACCAAGGATCCCGGCCTACGTCGCGCCGAGTTGCGCAACACGCTCGGCAGCAGCTTTTCCGAGCTGAACGATCGCGACAAAGAGATTCTCCACATGCGTTTCTTCGAGGATCTGACCCAGGCAGAGATCGCCAATCGCATCGGTGTTTCACAGATGCAGGTGTCGCGAATTCTTCGAGCCGCGTTGAACTCCGCGAGAAAACGGCTCAATTCAGGAGAAACTTCATGAGCGTGTTTGGCATCGAACGAGCTCGGGTAAACGCCGAGTGGTTGCAGCAGCCAGGTCGTTTTTTGGCTCTGCCGGAAAACGGTCCTCAGAGTGGCTCCGACGAGCAACGCAGTCAGCTCTTGCCGCAATCGCAGCGAACGGCCCGACGGCACGCATCGGGCCGTTTCGCTATGCCGATAAGTTCGCAGTTTGTTTGCGTTCCCACCGGGGTATTCGCTACAGGTATGGTGGTCACCAATCGCGGTGTCCACCGACCGGATTACGAGGCTTACAGCGGATGATTATGCGATCTACAGAGCGCCAGCAATCGCCCGACGCGAACGCGCTCCGACTACGAATGACCGCCCTGCCCGAGAACGTGATGCTCGTGCGCCAGGCACTTGACGGTGCAGCACGCGAACTGGGCGCGTCCACGGCAATCGTCGAGGATCTCAAACTTGCCGTCACCGAGGCATGTTCGAACGTCGTGAAATACGCCTATCGTGAATCCACCGGGGCGCTTGAAGTCACCCTTGACCCAGCAGATGCTGGATTCAGCATCGTTGTTCGCGATGACGGCACCTGGCTCGAGCGGGCCGTCTCCGATGGCGAGGCCGGCGGACTTGGCATTCCGCTGATGGAGGCCGTCACACGGCGCTTCGAGATCACCTCCGACGCGAACGGCACGACAGTAAGGCTCGACTTTCCCCTCCGCCGTGAGAGCGCAGAGCCCCTCGATGCCTGAACAGGCAACGGCGGAGCACATCGTTGACGTGTCAATCGGCGATCCCCGGTTTGCTGCTGCAGTGCTCGAACGGCTGGTGTCGGCTGCGGCCGCGCGCGCCGAGTTCCCTGTCGATCGGGTGATCAACGCATTGACCGTCGTGGACGCACTGGTTTACGCCGCCGATTCGGTCCTCGGCGACGATCCACGCAACCTTCAGGTCACGATCGGCGAAGGCACGCTGGGCCTGCGGGTCGATCAGCTCGTGGATGGTCAAGCGGAGGCTATTCGCACCGCGGCGAGCGTCCCCAGCGTCGGCGATGTCTTCGAGCGCACAGCATCCTCCGTGACGATCGAAAATGACGGTACGCGCTCAGCGCTCGTCATTCTGCTCAAGTGACGCGAAGCCGCGAACGCCGGGCATCGCCATGAAGTCACCCAACCACAAACTCTGGACGATGATCGGCATCGGACTGGTCGTCGTCTCGAGCGCGATATCGATTGCGCTAGGACAGGACGTCCGGCTCGTCTCGATCCTCATCGTTCCGCCATTGGTAGCGGGGCTCAGCACCACGCCACGGTCGACCGCCCTGATCGCGGCGCTCTCAATGGCCGCCGCTATCGCGCTCGGCGCCCAACAGGTCAACGAGCTCTTCTCAACGGCACACACGCTGCGAGTGGCTGTCGTCGCCATGGCCTGCGCGCTGGCGGTTCAAACCGCGGTTCTGCGCGAGCGCGACCTGCGAACCCGCAGACGCCTTGCACTGATCAACGCCTCGCGTGACCAGCTGGAGGCCGCATCGGGCGTCGAAGATGCGCTCGCAAGTTTGTGCCGCGCGGTGGTTTTCGCTGACTTCGCCGAGTTCGCGATCCTGGACGTCCAACTCCCGGACGGCAGCCAAATCCGCATCGTTGAGCGCGGCGAGGCCAGTGAGCAGCTACGGGTCACCCCTCGAAACAAACCAACAGCCGCGAGCGAGTCGTACCAGCAGGAAGTGCAGCGCGGTGGTCCGCTCCTGCTCCGTGAGTCACCCGATGCTCTGGTCGAAGGCCTCTTCACCGGTGAAGACCTCGGTCGTTTCAAGCACATTCACATGATCATCAAGCAGGTCAGCGTCGGTGAGCTGCTCGCCGTCTACTTCTTCATTTGTCCCAATCCCAGGCCCGCTTGGGGAGAGGCCGAGGTCACGCAAGTTGCGTCACTCGCCCGCGCCGCCGCGCAACGCGCGCGCTCAGATCAACTGATCGACCGCATCACCCACGCACAGCAGGAGCTGCGCGCCTCGCGAGACGAAGTCAGCGCAATCGTTGAGGGCATCGCGAGCGGGATCATTGCTCAGACGCCCGATGGCAAGATCGTCTATGCCAATAGCGTCGCCGCCCGCATGCTCGACTGGGAGGACTCCGACTCGATGATCGGAGTCAACTTCGCCGATGTTCTCGAGCGCATCATCCTGCGCAACGAGGAGGGCGTACCGATCGACGCATCCCAGGTTCCGAGCCGCCGCGCCCTGCGGGGCGAGGATCACCCGACCGAGCTGTTCCGATACATAGTCAAGTCGACGGGCGAGGAACTCTGGATGTTTGTCCGCTCGACGGCGATCTTCGACGACAGCGGCAAGCCCGCGCTGGCGATAGCCGTGATCGAGGACAACACCGCGCGCAAGCGCAACGAACTTTCAAACACCTTCCTCGCGGAAGCAAGCAAACTGCTCAGCGAGTCGCTCGATTTCGACAGCGCAGTGAATGCGATCACGCGCGCCACCGTGCCGGGAATGTCCGATTGGTGCACCGTTGAACTCGCCGAACCCGGCGGAAAGATCGAAACGATCGCCGTCGCCCATGGAGATCCTGAGCTCGAGTCCGCCGTCGAGCGATTCCGCACGGACTTTCCAATCTCAGAATCGGACGCTTTCGGGCCAGCCCACGTGATCCAGACCGGCCAGGCCGAGCTGTACGAGACGATGGACATGGAACGAATACGCGAAATCTACGCCGATGACGCCCGCGCCGAGGCCGTCCGAGGACTACTCCCAAGGACGTCGATGGTCGCACCGATCACCGTACACGGCAAGCCGATCGGATCGATCATGATGGCGATCAGCCGAGCGGGAGCCCGATACTCACAGTTCGATCTGGAAACCGCGATCGAACTGGGCCGACGCGCCGGGATCGCGCTCGACAATGCGCGACTTCACACCGAGCGCATGCGCATGCTCTCCAGCCTGCAGAAGAGCCTTATTCCCGCCGAGCTTCCGCAACTCGACGGGATGGCGTTGTATGCCACTTTCCGGCCAGCCGAGCGCGACGCCGAAGTCGGCGGCGACTTCTACGACGCTTTCACCTTCGCGGACGGGAGCAGCGCACTTGTGATCGGCGACGTCTGCGGCAAGGGGCCCGAAGCGGCGGCTTTGACGGCGCTCGCACGCTACACGATCCGCGCGGCTGCAATGGACGAGACAGACCCCCAGGCGATTCTCACTCGATTGAACGACGCGCTACTCGAGCAGGTGACCGACGGGCGTTTTGTAACCGTCTCGCTCACTCGACTCTCTCATGGGTACGACGGGCTGAAGATGGAAACTGTCTCTGCCGGTCATCCGCTCCCCCTCGTGGCCGGGAGTGCCCCCCCGCGTGCGGTCGGAGAGCCGGGAACGCTGCTTGGCGTGGTGCCCGACCCAGACCTCCCGAAGTCGCTTGATGTGCTGCTGCCAGCAGAGTCTCTCGTGCTTTATACGGACGGATTGTCTGCGGGACAGACGACCGACGACACGCTCTACGCATTGGAGCTACTCGGCGGCATCTCGCTGAACGGCGCCGATGACGGCGCGCAACTGATCAATCTCGCCGCGATAGCTCGCCAGTCAGAACCCAATCGCGACGACGTCGCGATCCTCGTGGCTCGCGCCGACTGAGCGGCTAAATCGAGGCGACGACCTGCATGTGTTCGTCCATGCGAGTCAGTTCGAGAACGCGCTTTGCCGGCGAGTCACCGGTCACGATGAGTAGCTCGTAGCCACCCTCAGCGGCGGCACCGTTGGCGGCGATCAGAACACGAAGCCCCGTCGAGTCCATGAAAGAGACGGCGGTCAGGTCTATTACGAGGCGCTCGCCCGAAGCTGGTGTAACGCCCTCCAGAGCTGACGTGAGCTGGTCCACAGTCGCAATGTCGAGCTCGCCGCGAAGGGCGACGATGTACGAACCGGGGTTCGTTTCAATCGAGATACTGAACTGGCCTTCTCGTTCCTCAGGAGCGTGCATGGCGCAAAAACTATCAGCGCGCAGGGCGTGCGTTTCGCTCTCGCGGAGATCGGGTAATTCCTGCTTGCTCACCATCGACCAAATAGGCGAGTGAAGCTGATGTCAAACGCAATGGACGCCGTCATGATGGCTGCAGTCTTCATAGTTGCCGCCGCGGCGATCTACCTCTCTCTGGGCTTTGTCCTCAGACGGATCGATGCCCGGCACGAGCGGCGGTCATCCGAGATCCGGCGCAAGAACTCCGGGTAGAGCACGCTCATACCACTCCCAGGTGGCGGACAATCCTTCGGTCAGCGGCCAGGTCGGAGTCCAGCCGAGCCGTAGATCGATCAGGGTTGAGTCGAGATACTGGCGATCGATCTCGCCCTCGGGAATCCCGCGCCCCTGGATGTCCGGCTCGAGTGAGCTTCCGGCCACGTCGAGCATCGTGCGGACGATTTCAAGCACCGGCCACGGCCGACCGGCACCGGCGTTGAATGCCATTCCGATGTTCGCGGGATCGCTCAAGCCGTCAGCAATCGTCAGGTACGCATCGACCGCGTCAGCGACGTAGACGAAGTCGCGCTCGGGCGAACCGTCGGATCGGATGATCGGCGGCTGGCCGGCGTGAATCGCGCGCGCAAGCTCGGGAACAAGGCGTGAGAAATTGAAGTCGCCGCCACCGTAGACATTCGCCAGGCGGGTGACTGCGACCGGGAGGCCGTAGGTCTCTGCGTATGAGCGCGCGACGAGATCGGCTGCAGCTTTAGAGGTGTCGTAAGGGAATGTCGGCTGGAGCTTCGCATCCTCGCGGTAAGGCAGATCTTCGTGTTGTCCGTAGGCCTTGTCGCTCGATGCAACAACAACGCGCTCGACCGTGGGCGCAAGCCGCGCGGCCTCGAGCAGGTTATAAGTGCCGCGAATGTTCGTCTCGAAGGTCGAGAGCGGCGAACGGTTTGCGACGGCCACGATCGCCTGCGCAGCCAGATGGAAGACCGTCGTAACCCCGTACTCGTTGAGCACGCGCAGGAGCGACTGGTGATCCGAGAGATCGCCGAGGGCCACGCTGCAGGCCGGCTCATCGTTCTCAAGCACGATCAAAGAATGCGCCGGGCGGTCGCGTCGCAGGATCACGACTTCCGCGCCCTCGGCGAGCAGGCGCTTGGTCAGGTGGCCGCCGATGAATCCGTAGGCGCCGGTTACGAAGGCGACCTCGCCGTTGCGCGTCATCGTGCGCCTTCGGTGGCCGCAGCGTGCGCGCCGAGCCATGGCGGTGTGCCGACTGCGCAGAGGCGGTTCAGTTCGATCGCGTCCTTGAAGGTGTCCATGCAGTCCCAGAAGCCGTCGTGTTTGAAGGCGTGCAGTTCGCCGGCGGCCGCGAGGTTCTCGAGCGGGCGCTGCTCAAACACATCGTCGGGACCGACGAAATCGAGTGCGGCATCCTCGAGAAACATGAACCCTCCGTTGATCCAGTTCTCGAGCTTCGGCTTCTCGACGAATCCCGTGACGCGGTCGTCTGCATCGAGGCGCGCCTCGCCCCACGGGCTGCGCGGGCGCACGACGGTGATTGTGGCGAGGCCCCCGTGCGCGCGGTGAAAGTCGAGCGACGCTCCGAGGTCGATGTCTGCGACGCCGTCTGCGTAGGTCAGGGCAAAGGTTCCGCCGCGAAGACGATTACGAACGGCGTCAACGCGACCGCCGGTGGGAGTGTCCTCTGCAGTGTCGACGCACTCTGCCTTCCAGGCGCCTGACGCAACCTCCGGGAATCCGGAGACCGCGCCCGCAACCTGATCCGCCTGCCAGCCGGTCAGTAGCAGGAAATCGTCGAAGCCCTGGGCCGCGTAGAGCGCCATGACGTGCCAGAGAATCGGCACGCCGCCGACCGGCACGAGCGGCTTTGGCAGGTCTTCGTCGCCGCGCGAGATGCGTGTACCGCGGCCACCACAGAGAATGGCGACGCGCGGCAGGGGCTCAGCGTTCATGACAGCGCGGCTCTAGCAACCGCCGGCAACTGCCGGCAGAATCGTGACCTCGGCGCCATCGGCAACCGCAGTCTCGAGCCCGTCGCCGAAGCGAATGTCCTCGTCGGCGACGTAGACATTCACGAAGCGACGCAGCTCGCCATTCTCGCTGATGCGGTCCTTGAGATCGGGGAACTGTCCGTAGAGCGCGTCGAGCACCTCGGATACGGTGCCGCTGCTCTCTACTGAAACGGTCGCCTGGTTGTCTACGACGGGGCGCAACTGCGCCGGGATCTTGACTGTGACTGCCATGTGTGTTGCGTTCTCCTAAGCGGTTACTGGTGTCGGGACGAATTCATTGAATGCATCGACGGTCGGTTCGATCTCATACTTCTCGAACGTTCCGCGTGCCGCGTCGAGCGTCTTCAGGCCTTCGCCAGTGACATACACAACCACGGTTTCATCGGGGTCGATCTCGCCACGTTCGGCAATTTTCTTGAGGCTCGCAACGGTCACTCCGCCAGCAGTCTCGGTGAAGACTCCGGTCGTGTGCGCGAGCAGCTTGATGCCATAACGGATCTCGTCGTCGGTGACCTGTTCGATCGTGCCGCCGGTTCCGCGCGCAACATCGAGCGCGTACGGGCCGTCGGCAGGGTTGCCGATTGCGAGCGACTTGGCGATCGTGTCGGGCTTGACCGGCTTGCAGAAGTCAACGCCTTCGTCGAACGCGTTCGCGACCGGGTTGCAGCCGGTTGCCTGCGCGCCATGGAAGACCGGCGTCTTGCCTTCGACGATCGCAAGGTCGATCCACTCGTTGAAGCCCTTGTAGAGCTTCGTGAACAGCGAGCCCGATGCAATCGGCGAGACGATGCGGTCCGGAAGCTTCCAGCCGAGTTGCTCCATCGCCTCGTAGGCGAGCGTCTTTGAGCCCTCGCTGTAGTACGGCCTCATGTTGATGTTCACAAAGGCCCAGTCGTATTCGGCAGACAGCTCGGTGCAAAGACGGTTGACATCGTCGTAATTGCCCTTGACGCCGACGAGCTCGGTGCCGTACACGCCGGTCGCGAGGATCTTCTGCTCTTCAAGATCGGTCGGAATGAAGACGTAACTGTCCAGGCCCGCTGCGGCGGCGTGCGCTGCAACGGCGTTGGCGAGGTTTCCAGTGGAGGCGCAGGCGATCACTTCGTAGCCCAGCTCCTGAGCTTTGGCCATCGCGACGCTCACTACGCGGTCCTTGAAGGAGTGCGTGGGGTTTGACGCCTCGTTCTTCACGTAGACGTTCTTCAAGCCGCCCAGGTACTCGCCCAGTCGCGGAGCGTGGATCAGCGGTGAGAGCCCGGTGGCCAGGCGCGACTTCGGGCGCTCGGTGAACGGGAGAAACTCGGAGTAACGCCAGATGCTCTGCGGACCAGACTGAATGGTTCGCTTCGCCTCCTCGACGTCCAGCCCTGAGTAGTCGTACACGACCTCAAGCGGGCCGAAGCACTCGCTGCATACAAACAGCGCCTCGAGCGGATACTTCTTGCCACATTCCTTACATTTGAGCGCATCTACAGCCATTTGAAACCTCTATTCACTTGCGTCCTTAACGAAAAAACCCTCGACCGGATGGGCCGAAGGTTCACAAGGTGAGTCTTCGTCCACATCTCCAGCCGACGAGTCGGCTCTGGAATTGGCACCTTTTGCAGCTAAGTCAATAAAGACTGATGCAATGGTTGCCGGAGTGTCATAGGGCCAGTCCCTCAACTCCTCTGGATGCGTACAGCTATGTAGATCGATTGTAGCTTGCGCGGGGCGGGAAAGCGTCCTACGTTGGATTCAGTGCCATTCAAGGATCGAAAGCACGCTGGGCATGAGCTTTCCGAATCAGCAGAACTACAGGACCTAGGAAACCCTGTAATCGTCGCGTTACCGCGCGGCGCAGTTTCTGTTGCGCTGGAAATCGCTCGCAGGCTCGACGCACCACTAGCCGTGATGCCAGTCGAGGAAATTGCCACGCCCGGCAAGCCCGAGTACGTGGTTGGGGCAGTTGCTGAGAATGCGATCCATGTGATCGACGCAGACGCACTAGCGGCGCTCGGCGTCACCGAAGATTCGCTTGCCGTGCGAGTCGCCGAAGCGACAGCCCGCATCGCGCGGCTTTCAAAGTTGTACCGGGGGGAAGATCACAACACGGCGGACGTCGCCGGTCGACCTGTTGTCGTCGTTGACGACGGGTCGGCCACGGCGCCGGCGCTGGAAGCAGTCGCGGTTGCGCTGGCGCGCTACAAGCCCGATTCGATCTATCTGGTCACCCCTGCGCCGCCTGACGACACGATTCAGGGCTACTGCAAGGTGATCAGCGTCGACCGCGGGCCTGATGACGCAGATGGCATGGCATTGATCGGGCCCTGGTACGACGACCGCGCCGCTCCGAGCGACGAAGAGGCCGCCGAGATCGTCCACGAATACACCGCTGCCCGCGCCCATTAGTCCGGGCCAGACGTTGCAACCAACAGGTAAGCCTCGTACCTGCCGATAAAATGGCTGCACCATGGCTCTTTCCACGACAATTGACGAACCTCCGAGTCCGGCATGGCGCGTATTCGCAACATGCCAGGACGGATTCGCCGTCGTGGAACTTCCGCTTCGGTAGAAGACCTCGTACCCGAGATCAACGTTGAGCCCCGCGTCGAGCTGATCGAGCACGGCGGGATCCGTTGGTACAACATCGAGAAGCCCGGCCCCGCTGAAGAAGCGTGGCTCCACGAGCACTTCGACTTCCACGAACTCGACCACGAGGACGTTCGTTCGCGCAACCAGCGCCCGAAGATCGACGAGTACGACGACTACCTCTTCATCGTGCTCCATCTTGCGATGTTCGACAAGCGCGTTGGCCGTTTGAACGCAGCTGAGCTGGACATCTTCATCGGCCCGGACTACGTGATCACGATCCCGAACGAGACGTTGAAGCCCGTCGAATACCTGTTCGAGCGCTGCAAGAGCCACGAGGAGACGCGTGAGCAGCGCATGGGTCAGGGCACTGGCTTCTTGCTCTACACAATCGTTGACGACGCGTTCGCGAGCTTCTTCCCGATGCTGCGCAAGATCGGTTTGAAGCTCGACTCGATCGAAGAGGACATCTTCATTGAGGAAGAGTCTCGCGGCGTCGTCCGCGACATCTCCAACGTCAAGCAGGAGATCATCAACTTCCGCAAGATCATTCGGCCGCAGCGCGCCGTGCTGCGTGACCTTGAGCGCGTCAAGGCTCGATTCCTCGCCGAGGACCTCGAGATCTACTTCGAAGACATCGTGGACGCCTCCGAACGCATGTGGGACATGCTCGAGAACTACAAGGAAGTTGTCGAGGCACTCGAGGCCACGAACGAATCGGTCATCAGCCACAACGTGAACGATGTGCTGCGAGTCCTGACGATCTTTTCTGTCTTCTTCCTGCCGCTGACGCTGATCAGCGGAATCTTTGGAATGAACAACCTGATCCCGGGGCAAGGCACCGCGCTCGGGTTCTGGCTCGTGCTTGGCGGAATGATCGCCGTAGTCGGCTCGATGGCGTTCTACTTCCGCAAGCGCGGCTGGCTCTAACCCGCGAGCGCCTGGTCTGGACCGAGGCGTGGCGGGCGGTTTGCTGCTTCTGCGTCTTGCGGCGCGACCGAGACCGCATCCTTGCCGGCGTCCTTGCTCGTCCTGAGCGCGAGGTCGGCGGCGACCACGATGTCCTTCCAGCCATCGACGTGTTCCCACGTGGCGTATCCCATCGAAAGCGTGACGTTCGGCTCACAGAGAACGTTCCAGTCCACTGAGCCGATCGCAGCGCGGGCCTTGGCGGCGGTGCGCATGACGCTCGCGGCGTCGCCCTCTTCGATGATCACGGCAAACTCATCTCCGCCGATACGGCAGACCGTTACTTCATCGCCGATCGCGCCATCAAGCACTGCCGCGATCATCCGCAGCACCTCGTCGCCGGCCTTGTGGCCGCCGGACGAGTTGATCGTCTTGAAGTTGTCGACGTCGGCGAGGATCAATCCGCCGCCGTTGTAACCGGCTCCGTCGGCGTTACGAGGAAGCTCAGACTTCTCCGCAAGACTGCGTTCGAAGACCCGGCGATTGGCGAGCTTGGTCAACGCGTCAACGCGCGAGAGCTCCAAGGCCTCCCGCTCAGCTGCATCAGCACGCACGCGGTTGTAACGAAGGAGCGCAGCAATCACAAGCACCTCGCCGACAATCACGGACACGCCCGTGAAGTTCGCGGTCTGAACGTTGACCAGAAGAGTCGCGATGAGGATGCCCATCATCGCGCCGGTGCGCAGCGCCGCGTCGCGCGCGGAGAGCGCGTACGCGGCATGCGCGACCACCAGGTAAGCGAGCGGCAGAATCGGCGTCGCGGCCCCGCCAGTCGCGTAGATCGCGGGTGCCGCGAGCAACACGGCCAATGTGTTGCTGAGGTTCTCGGCAACTCGCCTGCGCTCACCTGAAACCAAACCGAGTGCGCCTGCAACGGCAATGCAGATGCCCGACAGCGCCAATGCCAGGCGCGGGTGCACAGCCGCGCTATCACTGAATGCGGCTCCAGCGGCGATCATCGCTGCGGCCATCAGCCAGGCGATTGACGCGGCAGGAGCGGCGCCCGTCATGAGCGCTTCGAGACGCGAGCCTTGGTCTGCGGGCTCGTCGGAAAGTGAGCGGCCACCGGACGTGCCTGGCGTGGGTAGCCGCGGCGGGAGTGCCGCCTTGCTGTCGTACATTCGCGCATCGGCGACCTGCATCAGGTCATCGAGGGTGCGGCCATCTTGCGGATACACGGCCGTACCGATGCTTGCCGAGAGGTCAAACGCCGGCCTCTCAGTCTTTGCCCCCTGCTCGGTCAGGGCAATTGCGAACTCCGACTCAAACTCTTTCATGCGCTCGATGTCTGCGTCAGCAACGAGCACGGCGAACTCATCGCCCCCGACGCGCGCGACTTGGTCCCCTCTGCCCGAGCAACGCAGCAGCGCGTCTGCCGTGCGGCGGATCAGCTGATCGCCGCCTGCGTGCCCGAAGACCGTGTTCGCCGCCTTGAGCCCATTGACATCAACGAACGCGACGCCGAGACGGCCGTCGGTTTCAGCGGCCTGCCCGACCGAGCGCTGAAGCTCATCGGCAAAGGTGTGGAGGTTTGCGACGCCGGTCAGCGGGTCGGTGAGCGCAAGCTCGCGCGCGCGCAGCTCGGCCTGTTGCGTGATGTGGCGGTGCCGGGCGATCAGAACGACCATTGCCCACAGGACTGCAGTCATCACAAGTGCGCGCGGCAGGAAGCCCGACTGCGCCAGATCTGAGAAGTCGTAGAAGAACGGCGCCCACATGGCGATCGTTCCAAGCGCGACCAGGCGAGCGGCGTGCACCGGCGCCATGAAGTAGGCGCAGTAGAACATCCAGTTCGCAAACAGCCCGATGTCTGCCGAGTAAGCGCCGCCGGTGGTCGCGACCAGTGCTGCGGTCGCGACCCATCCGGAGACAACGACGAACTCTTCGGCGATACGGAAGGCGCGCCCGGAAAGGCGTGGGCCAACGAACAAGCACAGCAACGCCATCGTTGCAGTGACGGCCAAATACGCGTAGAACGCGGGCCGCGACATCGTCGCGCCGGCCGGGCCGTACTGCTGAACAGCACCGATCGTCGCCTGGACCGCCCAGAGAACCGCACCGGTGATTGACCGGTTGCGGATGTCGGGATCGATCGTCATGCGACGCCTGAGCGCGGCCTGACCGCCGGAGTACTGCGGAGTCGCCGGCGTGGCCTCGAGGCTGGTGTTGTCGTAGGGCTTGTTCATTCCATCCTTGGAATTCGTTGATCTCTTCATCGGCATTTCGTATACGAAAAGAGCACGGTTCATACATCTGTCTAGACGTCCGTTATGGGGCCATAACCCCATCGGCAAGCGGTTTGCGGGGTGTATAGAACTTCTGTTGCCCAAGATTCAGCGCGTGTTAACCGCCCAGCAGAAGGGCGCGTCCAGACGCGATTGGATCTGCAGATATTCGGCTAGAGTCGCGCGCATGTCAGACGCCGTAGACGCAGCATCAAGGATCGACGGAGTTGTCCTGAACGAGCTAGTTGTGCACGGCGACCATCGCGGTCGCGTGTTCGAAGGTTGGCGGGATTCATGGACCCCCTTCACGGTCAAGCAGCTCACCGAGGGCCGCGCGCAGGCTGGCGTGATGAAGGGGCTTCACCTTCATTACATACAGTGGGACTACTGGCGCGTCGTCACGGGAAAGATGTTCGTCGGGCTCTATGACGCCCGTCCAGATTCTCCGACGCGCGGCGTCAGCACCAGCTTCATCATGAGCCCCGAGACGCCGAGCGCACTTTCGATTCCGCCAGGAGTCGCCCACGGCTACTACGCCGTCGAGGACCTCGAAATGATCTATCTGCTCAGCGAGGTCTACGACCCCGATGACGAGTTCGGCGTTCGAGCGGACAGTGTCGGAATCGACTGGCCGCACGTCGTTGCCGGCACTGAGCCGTTGATCAGCGAACGCGACATCAACTTGCCGACCGCCGAGGAGTTCGTGTTTGCTCCGCCTGCAGGTGCCGCGTGAGCCCCAAGGATCGCCTCTGGGCGCCTTGGCGCATGCAATACGTCGAACATCACGGCCCGGACACCTCCGAGGGCAAGACCGGATGCATCTTCTGCGACTTCCCAGCTGAGGAGAACGATGAGAAGAATCTGATCGCGCATCGCGGCGAGCTTGCCTACGTGATCCTGAATGGATTTCCGTACAACAACGGCCATGTGATGGTCGTGCCGTACGAGCACAACTCGAAGCTGCACGAGCTTCCGGCCGAGACAGCCCAGGAGATCACGGAGCTGACGCAGTTTTCGTTGAAGGTGCTCGACGGGCTCTACAGCCCAGGCGGATTCAACGTCGGGATCAATCAGGGCGACGCCGCGGGAGCGGGGATCGGCGCGCACCTGCATCAGCACATCGTTCCTCGCTGGGTTGGTGACACGAACTTCATGCCGGTAGTGGCGGATGTGAGAGTTTTGCCTGAGGCGCTTTCGGGGTCTTACGAGAAGATCTCGGCCGGCTTCAAAGCGGCGCTGGCATAGTCACCGTCGCGGCCGCTGCCAACTCAGGGCACCGATAGGATTCGGCCCGTTCGTTCCCCCACCGCTTTCACGAAGGTGTCTCACATGCCAGTCGATCAATCCGTGTTCAAGGCCTACGACGTTCGAGGCACATACCCGGACCAGATGAACGAGGAGCTTGCCTACAAGATCGGGCGAGCGATCACGGAGTTCTTGGCCGATGAATCGGGCAAACCTGCGTCTGAACTTTCGGTCGCCGTTGGCCGCGACATGCGCCTCTCAGCGCCCGACATGATGGATTCATACATCAAGGGCATTACCGACGGCGGCGCAGACGTGCTGAGCGTCGGCCAGGTCGGCACCGAGGTCCTCTATTGGATCGTCAACCACCGCGGCCTCGACGGCGGCGCGATGGTCACGGCCAGCCACAACCCCGCCGCCTACACCGGAGCCAAGCTCGTGCGTGCGAAGTCGCTGCCACTCTCTGGTGATTCCGGAATTGGCGAGATTCGTGATCTCGTGGTTGCAGACAACTTCGGCGGTGCGGTGGACACCCCGGGCGTGGTCGTCGAGGAAGACGTCATGGCTGAGTTCCAGCTTCACGCACTCGGATTCATCAACCCCGAGGCAGTCAAGCCGATCAAGGTCGTCGCGGACGGCGGAAATGGAATGGCCGGCCCGATGGTTGGCCCGGTGCTCGACGAGCTCCCGGTCGTTGATCTGAAGACCTTTTACTGGACCCCCGACGGCAACTTCCCGGACCACGAGCCGAACCCGCTCCTCCCTGAGAACCGCGAGTTCATCATCGAAACCGTCAAGTCCGAGGGCGCGCAGCTGGGGATTGCCTGGGATGGCGACGCAGACCGCTGCTTTTTCATTGACGAGCACGGTCGTTTCGTGGACGGCGACTTCCTTACGGCGATGCTCGCCAAATCGCTGCTCAAGAAGTTCCCCGGCGAGACGATCCTTTACGACGTGCGCGCATCCCGCGCAGTCGCAGACACCGTGCTTCGCGCCGGCGGACGCCCGGTGATCAACCGCGTCGGTCACGCCTTCTTCAAGACGCGCATGCACGAGAACGGCGCGCTCTTTGGCGGCGAAGTCTCTGGTCACTACTACTTCCGCGACTTCGGCTGCATCGACAGCGGCACGTTGCCGGCGCTGCTGATCCTTGAGTTGATCGGCGAGACCGGCCGCACGATGGGCGACATGCTCGACGAGTACCGCGCGAAGTACTTCATCACCGGCGAGATCAACTCGACAGTGGATGACGCACAGGCCGTGATGGACGCGATCGAAAAGAAGTACAGCGACGGCGAGATCATGAAGCTCGACGGAATCAACGTGGACTTCGAGGACTGGCACTTCAACGTGCGCGCCTCGAACACCGAGCCGCTGCTGCGCCTGAACCTCGAAGCCTTTGACGAGGCGACGATGGAGGCCAAGCGCGACGAGCTGCTTGCGTTGATCCGCGCCTAATGGTCGATCGCGACAATCCAGAACTGAAGCCGCTCTTCGAGCGCATGGAATCCGAAGGGATTCACATGTTCGAGATCCCCACTCCGTTTGCCGTCGGTCCGGTCAACTGTTATCTGATCGAGGATGACCCACTGACGATCTTTGATCCAGGGCCGAACTCTGGCGAGGCGATTGAAGCGCTTGTTGTTGGTCTGCGCGCGCGTGGCCACGAACTGGCCGATCTCGAGCGGATCGTGGTGACCCACCAACACATCGACCACCAGGGCCTCGTTCAGGTCGTGCAACACGCCTCCGGCGCCGAGGTCGTGTGCCTCGACAAGTGCAAGCCGTGGATCGAGAGCTTCAACGAAGAATCAAGCGCGACCGATCGCTGGGCGAGCGGGATGCTCGTTCAACACGGCGTCGGCGAAGAGGTCGCTGTGGCGCTCCGCGCAGTGGCCAAGGCATTCCGTGGCTGGGGCTGCGAGTCGCCCGTCGATCGCATCCTTGCGGCTGGCGAGTTCCTGGAGTTTCGCGACCGCAAGCTTGAGGTTTTCCATCGCCCCGGCCACTCAAGTAGCGACACAGTGTTCTGGAACGCCGAGACCAGCACGCTGCTGGCGGCAGACCACTTGATCAAGCACATCTCTTCGAACCCGTTGCTCGAGCGCCCAGCCGTCGACGGCGACCCGCGCCCGCAGGAGCTAGTGCTCTACATCGAATCGCTGAAGAAGACTCGCCAGATGCCCGCGACCATGACGCTGAGCGGCCACGGAGAGCCGATCATCGATCACGCGAACTTGATTGACGAACGCTTCGCCTCCACAGACAAACGCGTCGAGAAGCTTCACAAGATGCTCGTCGACGGCGGGCCGCAGAGCGCCCACGAGCTCGCGCGTGGCACCTGGGGCAATATCGCTGTGACTCAGGCCTTCCTGACACTAAGCGAGGTTCTCGGAAACCTCGACATCCTCGAGAACGCCGGCCGCGTCGCCGCCACCGAGACCGACGGCGTGATCAAGTACTCGGTCGCCGCGTAACCCGCCTGGCGGGACCGTGTCTTAGACACAATGGCGCTCTTCTCTCGTAGAAAGAAAAAGGCTCTCACCAAGCTTACGGTTGATAAACCCGGGGCGAAGCTGCGCATGTTGTTGATCGTCAATCCGTACGCGACGACGGTTTCTGGGCGGCTTAAGAATGTCGTCGTGTACGCGCTGCAATCTCGCTATGAGATCGAAGTGATCGACACTCGCGAGCGCAACCACGCGACGGAGATCGTGGCCGATGCGCTCGGTCGAAACACCTACGACGTCGTCTGCTCGTTTGGGGGCGACGGCACTGCCAACGAAGTGATCAACGGAATGATCGGCTCTGAGGTTCCCTTCACCTTTTTGCCGGGAGGTATGACCAACGTGATCGGCCGGGTGATCGGCATTCCGAACGACATCGTGGATGCCACGGAGCACCTGTTGACGCTGGCCGACCACTTCGAGCCGCGCAAGGTTGACCTCGGTGACGCAAACGGACGCAAGTTCATTTTTGCTGCCGGGGCTGGCCTGGATGCGGAGATCGTCCACGCCTGCGAGTCGAAGCCCTCCTTCAAGAAGCGCTTTGGGCAGAACTACTACGCGGTTTCCGCGGTGCGGGTCTTTGCCAAGCACATCTTCATGCGCACGCGCTTGAACGTGATCGCCGATGGCCTTGAGACACGGGCAATCGTCGCGATCGCTCAGAACGCCAGGCCCTTCACGTACTTCGGCGATCGTGAGATCGACCTGTCAGAGACCGCCGGCCTCGAAAACCGCTCTCTGGCGCTGACGGTGCTTGATCGCGCAAATCCGCTGGACTTCGCGCCGCTCGCCACCCGCCTTCTGACGCCGAGCACCGACCTCGCAGACAACCGCCACATCAAACTCGTCCCTGAGTTTCAGCGCGCGGTGATCACCAAGCGCAAGCCGGATGGTCCGAAGATCGCGCTGCAGGCTGATGGTGATTACATCGGCGAGTACGACGAGATTGTTTTCACAGCGTTGCCTGCCGCGCTCAACGTGATCGCCTGACGCCTCATGCCACCGGGCCTCCGGGCATCTTGCGCGCCGGTGCCACGCCGAGATCCAGCGAGCGGTCAAACAGCCATTTGCCTCCCTCGCGCTTCATGACGAACTCGCGAAACACCCATCCGCCGCTGCCGTCCGACTGCAATCCATAGAGCGTGGCGGTTTCGCCCTTGGCCTCCCCGCCGACGATGTCTGTCCGCGGCAACTTGCTTGCTGCCACCGCGAGGAACGGCACTGCCCCTTCGCATGTTCCACCACTATGGCTTTCCGGGAGCATTTTGCCGATCAATGCTTTACCTGCTGCCGTTGACAACGCGCACACTCGCGTTCCATCGCCGTCGCTGAGTGCGCTGCTGTAATCGCGGTAGGCCGTGAGCGGCGCGCTGGGAGCGACGTCGTCCAACTGTTGGTCCCCTGCGAGCATCCACGCCTCGTCGGCTGCACGACGCTCCAGGCTCACCTTAGTCCGCACGTCCGCTCCGAGGTACGTCGAGTGGGCGATCAAAGTCGCGTTGTTGCCCTTCACCTTCACCTTGTCGATCGATTTCGTTCGAAGGTCTGGATCGGCACGGAACCCCTCGCCCACTTCCTTGACCACCGCCGGGCAGTCAGACCCGAAGAGCTGGACCGACGCTGCGAGCTTGTTCTTGAAATCGCTCGACATCGATCTGCATGCGGCTGGGTCTCCCTTCGCTAGCTGCGCCTCCACCTCCGAGTAGACCGCCTTGGGGCTGCTTGAACCACTCTGCGAGTCGTCACTCAACGATCCGCAGCCGGAGAGCGCCAAGACGAACGCGACCAATATTGAAGAGCGAACCACAATTAGCGGCGAACGAGGTACTTCGTCTGCACGAACCCCGCTGGGAGCGTTTTCGTGTACTCCAGCTCCAGATCGACGTCTGTAATCAGCTCGCCAAACAGTCGCGCGCCGCTGCCGATCAGTACCGGTGCGAAAGTGAGGGTAAGGCTGTCGACCAATCCCAGTCGAATGAAGTTCTGGATCGTTGCTCCGCCATCCACGTAAGCCTTCGTGAATCCTGCCGCGCCGAAGGCTTCGAGCACGGAATCGACGTCGCGATGAACGCTCACGTCATCGCGCTCGACCGTGCTCGGATCCAGCGTCGTGCTCAGCACAAAGACAGGCTTGGTGTAGAACCACTCATCCATCGCAGCCACGATCTCGTAGGTCGAGCGGCCCATGATCAGGGCATCGATCCCCGCCGCAAATTCCTCGTAGCCAGTCTCTTCAAACGGAAGACCGCGCTCGGTCAACCACTTCAGGTCGCCATCGGGGCGCGCGATGAAGCCGTCAAGGCTGACGCCGATGAACACGTGCCCAGAAAACTCAGCCACAGCTAGTTACCCGGCGTGACTCGGTAGGCGTCGAAGACCTTCTCGACCTGGCGCACGCGCTGAACACATGCCTTCAGTGTGCCCGCGTCGGGAACTTCCACGACGAAGCGGTCCCGAACCATCGGCGGATTCGTGACACAGCGAGCCTCAATGATGTTCACACCTGCTTCAGAAAAGGCTCGAGATAGGTCCTCAAGCAGGCGGGGTCGGTCCCATGCTGATACCTCAAGCTCGGCTCGGAAGGAGGCGCTGTTTGAGCCCTCCCATTCCACCTTCACGAACCGCTCGGGGTTCTTTGCCAGCTGGAGCGCGTTGGGACAGTCCTCGCGATGGACTGTGATTCCGCGGCCCAGCGACACGTAACCGACGATCGGGTCGCCAGCGACGGGTCGGCAGCACTTGGCCATTCGCACCATGACATCTTTTGCTCCGTCAACAGTGATGCCGAAGGTGCCGCTCGTGTGAACGGGCTTGGGCGCTGAAGGCTCTTTGCGGTCGGAGATCGGGGCGTCGTCGACCGCGGCCTCGCCGGCCTTCAAGCGGTTCATGATCTTGTCGATCACCATTTCCGGGCGGATTTTGCCCTGGCCGATGGCGATGTAGAACTCTTCTGATTTGCGGAAACCGACTTCGCGCATAACCTCGGCGAGCATCGCGCTGCCGCTGATCTTCTGCGCGGGCAGGCCCTTCTTGCGCATGCCCTCCTGCAAGAGATCGCGACCGCGGTGCTCTGATCCCTCGCGCTGTTCGCGCTTGAGGAATGCACGGATCTTGTTGCGCGCGCGGGTGGTCTTGACCAGCGCGAGCCAGTCGCGCGACGGTCCGCGCTCTTGCTTGCTGGTCAGGATCTCGACGATGTCGCCGCTTTGAAGCTTGTAGTGCAGCGGCACGATCTTGCCGTTGACCTTCGCGCCGACGGTGCGGTGGCCAACGTCTGTGTGAACTTCGTAGGCAAAGTCCAGCGGGGTCGCGCCGGCGGCGAGCGACTTGACCTCGCCCTTGGGCGTGAAGACGAAGACATCGTCATCAAAAAGGTCGATTTTGAGGTTCTTGACGAACTCTGTGCCGTCGCCATCGTCGGAGTTGTTTCCGACCAGGCGCTGGACCCAGTCCTGGTTGGCGTCGGTGCCGAAGCGACCGACCCCAGCCTCGCCGTATCCGCGGTTCTTGTAGACCCAGTGGGCCGCAACTCCGTACTCGGCGATGTCGTGCATCTCGCGCGTACGGATCTGGATTTCCAGGGGCCGACCTTCCGGCCCGATCACCGTGGTGTGGAGCGCTTGGTACAGGTTGCTCTTGGGCATCGCGATGAAGTCCTTGAAGCGGCCCGGCAGCGGCTTCCAGATGCTGTGGACGATGCCGACGGCGCCGTAACAGTCCTTGACGTCATCAACAATCACGCGCATGGCCGTGAGGTCGAAGATCTCGTTGAACTCGCGGCCCTTCTTGGTCATCTTCACGTAGATCGAGTAGAAGTGCTTGGCCCGGCCGGTGATCAGCGAGCTGATGCCGCTGTCGGCGAGCTGTCCCGCGAGGTAGTCGCCGGCTTCTTCGACGTATTCCTCGCGCTCGTCCCGTTGTTGCGAGACGAGAGCCTTGATCTCGGCGTATTTCCGCGGGTGCAATGTGGCGAACGCGAGGTCCTCAAGCTCCCATTTGATCGCGTGGATACCAAGGCGGTGCGCAAGCGGGGCGAAGATGTCGAGCGTTTCGCGGGACTTCTCGATCTGCTTCTGTTTGGGCATCGCGCCGATCGTGCGCATGTTGTGCAGGCGGTCGGCGAGCTTGATCAGGATGACCCTGATGTCGTCGGCCATCGCAACCATCATCTTGCGGTAGTTCTCGGCCTGCGCCTCGTCGCGCGATGTGAAGGTGATTCCGGTCAGTTTTGTGACGCCGTCAACCAGGCCAGCGATTTCCTGGCCGAAGTGGTCGCGGATCTCGACGAGTGTGGTTGAGGTGTCTTCGACGGTGTCGTGGAGCAGCGCGGCGCACAGCGTTGCCGTGTCCAGGCGCATGCCGACACAGATCTTTGCGACCTCGACCGGGTGGACGACGAAGTCCTCTCCCGTGCGGCGAACCTGCTTGTCGTGGCGGCCGGCTGCGAACTCGAAGGCCATCTCGACCATCTCGATGTCGATCGGCTCGATGCTTTCGAGCGAGTGCTCGTCGATGACCGTGAGGAGCTCGTCAAACTTTGCCCGCGTGTCCACGCCGACCTGAAAGGCCGTAAGCGCAGCACCGTTCGAGGCGCCGCTCATGGTGCCCTCAGCGGTGCTCGTAGCTACCGCTCCCTCGGATTTGCGCTCAATTGGCGAAGCCATTGCTTTGATTCCTCTCGGTATTCACTATACGAGCGGAACGTGAAAGACAGTTCGAGGTCGGTTTTTGGCGAATCCTCTGCATGAATTGATTCGACATCCGCGCCGGATCGCTGAACTCGCACAACCGAGAGTTCTTCGAGCGCGCGAACGGCGCGACCGGCGATTCGGGCGCTGGGCATGCGCAGGCGCAGGTCTTCGAGCAGGGACTCGGCCGGGTCTGTCGCAGCTTTGATCAGGCGAAATACTTTGACCACGTGTTCACGCGAGAGCAGTAGATCTGCCTCGCGGGCAGCGACCGAGCGGGCGACAGACTCACTCCACGCGAACACGGTGTGCGCTGCTGAAAATCCCGCGAGCGCCGGGGCTGGCGGTGGCTCGGCCATTACGACGTGATCGAAGTTCCCGGCTGCGAGCGCGGGATCGTCGAATGCGAGCACCTGCAGCCCTGCAAGCTCTGGCTTGATCTCTCGGATCCCGATGACCGAGCCGCGCCATGCGACGGGGTCATTGACCGCGAGCACAATAGAACTCGCGCCGTCAGCGAGATAGGCGAGGACCGCGAAGGGCTCCTCCCCTCTGCGGTCATCAACCCGTGCCTGATCGAGCGGATCGCCCGGGACCGGCGGCGCGTCGCTGATCGCAGCGGAAAACTCGCTGTGCCAATCGGCGAAGCGGATCGACTCGTGATCGAGCATCGCGCAAAGAACGGCCTGAGCCTCTTCGCGACCGTTGTATTCGTTTCGTTGCAGTTCGACCACCAGGTCAACCGGTCGCGGCGGATCGGGCGTTTCGATCGCGTGCTCCTGACGAAACGCGACCACGGCAGTCCGGGTGCCGCCGCCGGCAATCGAAAGCTTGAAATGTTGTCCCGTCTTGCCCAGATTGGCCACGGAAACAAGATCGGCTCCTGCAATCAGGATGCGCGGCTCGGGGTTCTCGGCGCCAAACGGTCCGAGCGCCTCGATCGCACCGATCGCGTTGAGATTCACGTCGGCGGGTCCGGCGACGGCGTCCACGCTGAGGCGAGCCCGCAGGTCGTCAACTGTCAGGTTCTCGGCGGCGTGGGCGACGAACTTTGACTTGAACCGCTCGAGGTTTCCGGCGTCGAGTTCAAGCCCTGCTGCGGCTCGGTGCCCGCCAAACCGAACGAGGAGATCGGCGCACGCTGCCAATCCACCGTGGAGGTCATAGACACCCCCGCTGCGGCCTGAACCTGCTGCGACCGCACCCTCGATCGCCAGCGCGACGGTTGGGCGGTGAAAACGTTCGGCGATGTGGCCGGCGACGATTCCGAGCACCCCGGGGTGCCAGTCCTGCCCTGCGACGACGATCGCGAACTGGTCGCGCTGCTCGCGGGCCTGCGACTCGGCCTCGAAGAGAATCTCCTGTTCGACCTCGCGGCGCTTCATGTTGGCCGATCCGAGCTGACCAGCGAGCTCTGCCGCGCGGGCGTCGTTGGACGTGAGCATCAGCTCGACCGCCGGCTCGGCCGAGTGCATACGCCCGACCGCGTTGATCCGCGGCCCGAGCGCAAAACCAAAGCTCTGCGCGCCGATCTTCAGCTGATCTACGCCGGCGACCAGCATCAGCTCGCGCAGCCCCGGGCGTTGGGTGCGGCGCATCTGCTCAAGCCCAGCGCGAACGAGCGCGCGGTTTTCGCCGCGCAGCGGGACCACGTCGCAGACCGTTGCCAGCGCAACAAGTGCGAGGTCTTCGTCGAGGCCGGCTGGATCGGCTCCGGCGCGCTCGGCAACCAGCGCTGCCAGCTTGTGAGTGGTCGCGGCCGCGCAAAGAAATGGTGTTGGGTAGTCGCCCATCGCCGGGTGCACGATCGGCGCGTCGGGCAGTTCATCGCCAACTGTGTGGTGATCGCAGATGACCAGGTCCATACCCAGTTCGCGGGCATGTGCCACCTCGGCGACAGATCCAATGCCGCAGTCGACGGCAATGACGAGTCCGACATCGTCGTTGGCCAGCCGCTCGAGCGACGCTCGCGAGAGACCGTATCCATCCTCGAAGCGACTCGGTACATGCCACGTGACATCCGCCCCGAGCCCAGCGAGGGCGCGTACGAGGATTGCCGTCGAGCAAACGCCATCGACGTCATAGTCACCGTGGACCGCGATCCGCGTTCCGCTGCGCAGGTGCGCAGCGATCGCGTCCGCGGCTTCTGGGCCGCCGGGGATCAGTTCGGGTGCGTGGATCTCGCCGCCGCATATCCACTCGCGCGCGGCGCCGGGACTGCCGATGCCACGTCGCGCAAGCGTTTGGGCGGCGAGCGGGTGCAGTCCGAGCTGAGATCGCAGTACCGCCACTTCTGCACCCGAGCAAGGCGGGATGTCGATCACCGGTTCACGAGGCGCGATGTCGAGAGGTAGCGCGCTCGTGCGCGCGGCTTCGATCTCTGCTGTCATCGCGGCGGCGGTTTCCACGCTCATGGAAACAGCCTACGGAGGGTGGTCGACAGAGCTAGACGGCTTCTTTTTCGGCGGCCTCTTGGCGCATACCGATGAAGTAAGAAATTCCAAGGCCGATTCCGGCACCCGGGATGGCGATGATCGCCTGAATCAGGTCCGTGTCATCACGACCAGGGACAGAAAATCCATTGACGATGAAGCCAAAGATCACGGCGCCAGCGATCGCTGCGGCGAACGCTCCGACGATCCCGCCCCAGAACTTTTCCGGCAGATAGACGGCGAAGTGCCAAATGGCCAGAGCCATCAATACCCATGAAAGTGCGGCCATTCCTGCAGTCCCCTCTAACGCCCGTGCTTACGCTTGGCGCGCGCGGCGCGGCGCTCGGCTTTGGTCTCTGGGCGCTTGACAGCGCCGCCCGGTGCGGCGCCATTTCCAGCTCCAGCCGGCACCGCGCCTTGAAATTCGTCTTCGGACGAGTTCGCATCCGGTTCGTCGACCACGGTGATGTCCGCCGACTGCTCTTCTTGGAGCGCCCTTCCAGTGCTCGAATGGACTGCGACTCCACCGATTGTCTCGATTGCGAACGGCGGCATGACGCCGTTGTTTTCTTCGAGAATCCGGTGGTTGCGCTGCTGGAAAATCGGCTCGCGTTCCTTCGAGTGCGTCAGAACCGGCGCGGCGATGAAGATCGATGAATAGGTACCAGAGATCGTTCCGATCAGCAGTGCTACGGCGAAGGCCTGCAGAGTCTCGCCGCCGAAGAGCAGCAACGCGAGGACCGGTAGCGCAGTACAGAGCGAGGTTGCAAGCGAACGCGTGAGGACTTCACTCATCGAGCGGTTGACGATCTGGCTGAAGGAAGCACGAGGCATACGCGGCATGTTCTCGCGTACACGGTCGAACACGATAATCGTGTCATAGAGCGAGAATCCGAGAATGGTCAGCAAGGCGGCAACCGTCGCACTGGAGACCTCCAAGCCCAGCAACGCATAAACACCAAGGGTTATCAGGATGTCGTGCGTCAGCGCGATCAGCAGCGGCACCGCGAACTTGATGCCGAAGCGCAACGCAACATAGCCGCCGATCACGAACAGCGAGAAGATGATTGCCGTCAGCGCGCTCCTGGCAATCACGGAACCGAAGGTCGGACCGACCGCGGAGACGACGAACTGCGTGTCCGCTTCGCTGCTGGCACGGATCTTGAACCGCTCCTCCATATTCCTCTGGATCAACGAGATATCGCGCTGTTCACTGATCTGATCGCTGGAAATCTGGAACGCGTTGGGACCGAGAGTCTTGTCGTTTGTGATGCGCTGGATCTTTGCGTCCCCGGCGCCGGCCTCGGAGACGATCGCTCGGATCTGGCTTTCTGTCGCTGGCTTGTCCAATCCAACGACGATCTTCGTGCCGCCCGTGAAGTCGATGCCGAGGTTCAGCCCCAGGCCGGCAACTGCAAAAGCACCGGCCACGAGGATCGTTCCGGACATCGCGAAAAAGAATTTTGACCTGCCCATGAAGTCGAAGCGCCAGCGCTGACGGTGCTGATCGACATCTTGGACGCCCAGCGCCGATGGCCTGGAAAGGCCGCGCCAGTTGGAGAGCACGCCAAGAATTGCCGAGGTGACGACGACGGCAGTGAAGAGCGAGACAATCGTTCCCAGGCCGAGGGCCGCAGCGAATCCGCGCACGCCCGCGGTGGCAAGAACGAAGAGGATGAACGCCGTGATGATCGTGACGACGTTGGCGTCGAGAATTGTCGAGAAGCCCTTCGCATAGCCGGTAGAAATCGCCGATTTCATCGACTTTCCGGCACGGACTTCTTCTTTGATGCGTTCGAAGATGACGATGTTGGCGTCGGCCGCAACAGAGAGCGTGAGGACGAGACCTGCAATTCCCGGAAGCGTGAAGGTGAAGCCGAGGAACTTCGTCAGGGCGAAGAAGAAGATCGCGTAGAAGATCAGCGCGATGCCGGCGATGATTCCGAGGATGCGGTAGAACGCAAGCAGGAAGAGGAAGACGAACGCGAAGCCAACGGCAGCCGCAATCAAGGCCTGGTCGAGCGCGGCCTTACCGAGCGATGCTGAAACGGTCGTCTGTGACTGAAGTTCGAGTTGGACGGGCAGCGCGCCGAGATCGATCTGGCGCGCGATGCGAGTCGCTTCCTTCTGGGTGAGGCCGGTGATCTGCGCCTTGCCACCGGCAATTCCCTGGCTCAGTGATGCGTCGTTCGGATCGATACTGGCGAGCGAGACAACCTTGCCGTCGAGCACGATTGCGAAGCGGTGACCGTTCTTGCGTCCGATCGATGGTTCAGCCTGGCCTTCCGTGAAGAGCTGGGAGGTGACGTTCTGGAAGATCTTGCCGCCTTTGCCGCTGAAGCTGAGGTCGACAGCGGGTCCGCCTCCACCGGTGCCGTTCTGGCCGACCGTGGCGCTCTTCACCTCGTCGCCGCTCATCGCGACGCGGTCCTTCAACACGAACCACTGGATGCTCTTGCCATTCCCGAGTGGATCGTAAGAGACGACCACGTAGCCCTTGGGCACCACAAAAATCTCGGAATCCTTGGGTTGCTCACCTTCGAGCGGCTTGTTTTCCTTGGTCAGCTGGTTGTCGGCAGCGAGCAGGTCCGCTTTGGTCAGTTCGGGGCCTGCAATCAGCTTGTTGCCCTTCTCGGTACTGAAGAGGTAGTACTTGTCGCGACCGGTCTTACCCGGCTTCTGGTCGGAGGCGAGCCTAACTGCGTCGTACTGCTTGCTGAAGCCTCTGTTGTTGGAAGAGTTCTCGTCGGTCGTCGACTTCGACTGCCCCGGCTTGCCGACGACGTTCTGTTCCCACTTGTAGAAGTACATCTGTGCCGTCGAACCGACGAGCGACTTCGCCGCCTCGGGGTCGTCGACGTCGGGAAGTGAGACTGTGATCAGCTCACTGCCGGTGGCCTGGACCTCGGCTTCAGTGACGCCAAGTGAGTTGACGCGCTCATTGATCACCTTGATGGCGTTCTGTAGTTCGCGATCGGTCGGCTGACGGTCGGCGTTGGTGGGCGAGGCCTTGTAGGTCAGCTCGATGCCACCGGCGAGGTCAAGTCCAAGGCGGCTCGGCTTGGACACGATCACGAATGTCGCGGCAGCCAAAAGCAAGCCGACAAGCCCAATGACGATCAGATTTCTCTTACGTGAAGCCATAGAAAAGGTGCGTGCGTCGAAGTCTTTTGCGTGCGCTCAGCCCTCAGGAGTGAGAACGAGAAGCATCCCCCCGTCTTCGTCGTACGCGGGGAATATATCGGCAACGGCGCGGGCTTCTAAATCACCCTCTGCGCGTACGGTCACGTCGTGACCTATCGAGCGCACTCCCCATTCGAGCGTCGTGTCGATTGGATCGTCGCTCTGCAAGAACTCAAGACCCAGCACATCGCGCACCGGACGGCCGAAAACATCGACATCCGTCAGGCCGGTGAGCTCGTATGAACCGCGACCGCATCCGATGATTCGCGCCTCTTGGTCACAGACAAAGAACGCGGCGCCGGAGGCGGGGTAATAGTCGTCTAGGAGTTCAAAGACAAAGCCGTAGCCGCATTTGTCGCAGCCTCTGGGGCGCGCCGTGAAGCCGGCGTTACGGTCTCCGTGGTTTGAACGTTTTCCGCACTGCGGGCAGATAAAGATGGGCATCAGAAGTCTGAAAACGAGATTAGACAACGAACCGCTCTCCCCTTCCAGGGATCGCCACCTGAATAGCCGCACAACACGCGAAGGCCCGGCCATACATTGGATGAGTCGCGACCAGCGCGTGCGTGACAACCATGGCTTGTTGCTGGCATCTGAGCTCGGGACACACGTGCACGTTGTCTTCTGCCTGCTCGACCGGTGCGGCGCCGCATCGCAGCGGCACTTCAAGTTCATGCTCGACGGGCTCGAGCAGGTCGAAAGAGACTTGAGGGAACTCGGAATTCCCTTCTCACTTCTGCTGGGCGACGCCGCGATCACGCTTCCGTCGTTCGCGGCGTCGATCGGCGCCGGGGCCGTAACTTGCGACTTCTCTCCGCTTGCGCCGTCGAGACGCCGGCGCAGTTTCTTGGCCAAGTCGCTGGAGATGCCGCTTGTCGAGGTCGACTCGCGGAACATCGTGCCGGCCTGGGTCGCCGCTGACAAGCACGTATATGCGGCGTTTCATCTCAGAAGCCGACACGCGAAAATGCTGCCCGAGTATCTCCTCGAGATACCGCAGCTCGAACGCCAGAGTGGCGAGTGCGAGCCGGTCGATTGGGAAGCGGCGCGGGAGTTCGTGAAAGCCGATCACCACGGTCCCGAGATTAAGATCGCTTCTGGTGAGTCGGCCGCGCGGATCGCGCTCGATGACTTCATCGCAACGCGGCTCGAGGGTTACGCCGAGCGCCGCGGTCGACCTGACGTCGATCAGCAGTCGCGGCTCTCGCCCTACCTGCACTTCGGTCAGCTCTCATGCCAACGCGCCGTGCTCGACGTGAAGGCGTCCGGGGCACCGCCCGAGGACATCGCCGAGTTCGTAGACGAAGCAGTGACCTGGCGTGAGCTCTCCGACAACTTCTGTCTCTACGTGGATGGCTATGCGAGCGCGAAGGGATTTCCCAACTGGGGCCGGAAGACACTGGACGCGCACGCCGCGGATGCTCGCGACGTCGTTTACGACTTTGACGCCTTCGAGCAGGCAGACACCCACGACGTTCTCTGGAACGCGGCGCAGCTGGAGATGGTCCGCACCGGCCGCATGCACAACTACATGCGCATGTACTGGGCAAAGAAGATCCTCGAGTGGAGTGAATCGCCCGACGAAGCTGCACGGATCGCGGTGCTGCTCAACGACCGCTACGAGCTCGACGGGCGCGATCCCAACGGGTATGCAGGGGTCGCCTGGGCAATCGGCGGCGTTCACGATCGGCCGTGGATGGAGCGCTCCGTCTACGGGAAGGTTCGGTACATGAACGAGAACGGCGCTCGGCGCAAGTTCGACGTGGATGCGTACATCAGACGCGTCGCGCCTGAGCTGCTCGACCCCCAGCTGTTCTAGAAAAGTCCGGCGTCGGTCGGGATCGGAAGTTCGAGGTGCTCAAACGCAGCTCGGGTTGCGATGCGGCCACGGGGGGTGCGCTGGAGCAGCCCTTGGCCGAGCAGGTAGGGCTCGATGACCTCTTCGATCGTGTCCTCGGCCTCGCCGAGCGAGGCGGCGACAGTGGACAGGCCCACCGGGCCGCCGCCGAACTTGACGCAGATCGTTTCCAGCAGTATGCGGTCGAGGCGGTCGAGACCCTCGTGGTCGACTTCGAAGGTGTTGAGCGCGTCGGCTGCAACCTGCTCGGTGATCTCACCGTCGGCGCGGACGTCGGCGTAATCGCGGACGCGGTTAAGCAGGCGGTTGGCGATTCGTGGGGTCCCGCGTGAGCGCCGGGCTATCTCGATGGCCCCGGCCGGATCGAGCGGGCAGCCGAGAATCTCTGAAGAACGGGTGACGATCGCAGCGAGATCATCGGCGTCGTAGTGCTCAAGGCGGTGGAACACGCCGAAGCGGTCGCGCAGCGGCGTGGTGAGCAACCCCGTGCGCGTGGTCGCGCCGATCAGGGTGAACGGCGGAAGGTCAAGGGTTACGACCCGAGCGCCAGCGCCCTGGCCGACGGTGATCGGCAACTTGCGGTCTTCCATGGCGGGATAGAAAGTCTCTTCGAGGGCGCGCGGGAGCCGGTGAATCTCGTCGACGAAGAAGACGGAATTGGGCTCAAGTGCGGTGAGGAACGCTGCGACGTCGCCCTTTTTCTCGAGCGCAGGGCCCGCCGTCATCACAAACGGAACGTCCAGCTCATCGGCGACGATCTGGGCGAGCGAGGTCTTGCCAAGCCCTGGCGGTCCGGCGAAGAGCACGTGATCAAGCGGCTGCTCTCGCTTGCGCGCGGCCTCGATGACGATTCGAAGCTGCTCTTTGACTTTGTCCTGGCCGACGAACTCGTCGATGCGGCGCGGGCGCAGCGAGACGTCGAGATCGTCAGGCAACTCGGCCGGGGCAATCGATGCCGATCGAATTGGTGCTGACATCAGACTGCGACCCCACGGAGCGCAGAAGCAATCAATTCTTCGGTCGACTCGCCCGATGCCTCGACGAGCATCGCCTCGGCCTGCGCCAGCGAGTATCCAAGGCCAAGCAGTCCGTCGCGCGCGAGCAGAACCGGGTCGTCGGAGCGGGCCGCAGTGCGCAGAACTGTCGGCGCGCCGGAAGGGATGACCTTGTCCCGCAGCTCGACGACCAGGCGCTCTGCGGTGCGCTTGCCGATGCCGGGAACTTTCTGGAAGGTCTCGTGGTCGCCGGTGACAAGCGCCGCCTCGACCTCGGGAACGGTCATTGAGCTGAGCACGGCCAGCGCAACCTTGGGACCTACACCACTCACACCCGTGAGCAGGCCGAAGACGTCGCGTTCTTCACCGGTTGCGAATCCGTAGAGCTGCATTGCGTCTTCGCGCACGACCATGGTGGCCAGTAGCGAGGCTCTGGTGCCGACCGGTGCGACTTCTTCAAGGGTGCTCCCGGAGACGCTGAGCATGTAGCCCACTCCCCCTGCCTCGATCACGACGTGGCCTGCGCCCTTGTGCATGACTTCTCCTGAAACTGATGCGATCAAGACGCGGCTCCGATCGCGCTCATAAGTGGCGCGCTGTTGAGATGACAGATGCCGACGGCGAGAGCGTCGGCGGCGTGGTCGGGCGGGACTGGCCCGGCAAGATCGAGCAGCGCCGTGACCATCGTCTGAACTTGCTCCTTGCCGGCGCCGCCACTTCCGCAAACGGCCAACTTGATCTGCTGCGGCGTGTACGAATCGACTCGAACGCCACGCCTGCCTGCCTCGCAAACAACCGCGCCACGCGCCTGCCCCACCGAAAACGCAGACTCGACATTCTTACCGAAGTAGATCGACTCGATCGCCATGGCGTCGGGGCTGTATTTCACGAGCAGATCTTCGATCTGGTCAGCGATCAGCGCCAGGCGCAGCTCAAGTGGTTGAGCGGATTCAGTCCTGATCACTCCGCCGTCCAGCGCAAGCAGCGCAGAACCGCGGCTCTCGACTATGCCGAACCCGGTGTTGGCCACGCCTGGATCGATGCCGATGACGACCATCTAGATGTATTCCCGATACGAACGCATGTTCCTACCGTGGATTTTGCGTCACCGCTCGGATGGCTTGAATCCCGGACACTTCACGACCGGGACTGGCGGGTACTTCGGGTAGCGCTTGTCCTCGCGCGAGAGTTTGCAGAAGAGGAACACCGAGCCACGGGTGTTCGGGTTCAGCTTTGCGTGTACGCAGGTGTCGCAGAGCCCAAATCGCGTCATCGGTCGTAAACTACCCACCTTATGTCTGGACACTCAAAATGGTCGTCGATCAAACACAAGAAGGGCGCAGCCGACAAGAAGCGCGGCGCGCTGTTCACAAAGCTTGCACGCGGGATCACGATCGCGGCGCGCGACGGCGCTGATCCCGCCGGAAACGCGGCGCTCGCCCTGGCCATTCAAAAGGCCAAGGACAACTCCATGCCCAAGGACAACATCGAGCGCGCGGTCGCCAAGGGCGCTGGCACCGACAAGGATGCCGCCGCCGTCGAGGAAGTTGTGTACGAGGGGTATGGCCCGGCCGGAGTCGCGCTGCTGATCCACTGCTACACCGACAATCGCAATCGCACCGGCGCAGATGTTCGAAGCATTCTCACCAAAAACGGTGGATCGTTGGGCGAGCCTGGATCGGTTTCGTACGTGTTCGAAAAGAAGGGCTCGGTGGTGATTGAGGCCGCCAACGCATCCGAGGAGGACCTGATGGTCGCGATCGACGCCGGAGCCGAGGACATCGTCGAGGACGGCGATCACTTCGAGGTCGTTTCAGACCCTCACGATCTCGCGGCGGTACGCGCGGCGATCGAGGATGCCGGAATCGCCGTCGCCTCGGCCGACGTGATCCAACGCCCGAAGACGCGCGTTGAAGTTGAAGACAAGGACGCCGCCAAGGTCTTCCGCGTGATCGAGCTTCTCGACGACAACGACGACGTCAACGACGTCGCCGCGAACTTCGAAGTGTCGGACGCCGCCCTCGAGGAGCTGGCTGCCAGTTAGTTCTTGATGCGGGCCTTCTTGGCCTGCATCGCGGCGAAGCGGCCGCTGATTCGGATGCTGGTGTTGGGGGTGAGCTTGTAGCCGAGGATCAAGAGATGGGCAAACCAGGGCAGCGTGACGACGCGCTTGCGCTTCACGACGCCGTCGAGCAGCTGCTTCACACCTTTGTCCAGCCCCACGACTCCGCCGGGGATGCTGTCCTTCGCCTTGGTTTTGTCAAATCCCGTTGCGCGTGAGTTCTCGTAGATGCCGGTGTCAATGAAGCCCGGGCAGAGCGCCGTGACGTAAACGCCCTTCGACTGCGCCTCAACGCGCAACGAGTCGCACATGCCGACGACGCCGAACTTGACAGTGCTGTACGGCGCGAGCAACGGGGCCGGCGTGAGTCCAGCCAGCGAAGCGGTATTCACGATGTGCCCGTGGCCCTGCTTGACCATGTGCCTGTAGGCAGCCGAGGTGCCGTAGGCCACGCCCTTGAGGTTGATGTCGATGATTGCGTCCCAGTCCTCGATCGGGATCTCCTCGACGTAGCCCTGGACGGCGATTCCAGCGTTGTTGAAGATGTAATCGAGGCGGCCGTGCTTCTCGACTGTCGAGTCGACCAGCGCGGTGACGGCGGAGCTGTCGCGAACGTCAAGCTGGTGCGCTTCTGCGTTGCCGCCGATCTCGGCGACGACCTTCTCGAGGCCGGCCACGTCCACGTCTGCTGCAACGACCGTGCCGCCGGCTTTCCCGATCTCCTTGGCAAATCCCATGCCCAAGCCAGAGGCGGCGCCAGTGATGATCGCGATCTTGTCTTTGAAGGTTGCTTCGTAGCTCATGGCGCGGAAGGTTACGTCAATTGATGTCGAGATTGGCGACGTGTGGCTGCCTTACAGAGGAAATGGAACGGTCGTCCGCGACCCGCCGCTTCGACTGCCGGGACGGATCGTGGTCACCGGCGGTCGAGCGGTCGCGCCAAGTCTCTCGGATGGACTGGCACGCAGCCGGCGACTGCGCGCACAACTACGCCAATACGCCCGCGAGCGGCCCTAGACGACGAAATTGCCGTCCTTCTGCATCAGCTCGCCGTCAACATGAATCGTTCCGCCCTGGCGGAGGTCGCAGACCATGTCCCAGTGAATCGCTGAGTCGTTGACCCCACCGCTCTCCGGGTAACTCATGCCGACTGCCATGTGAACCGTACCGCCGATCTTCTCGTCGAGCAGGATCTCCTTGGTGCCGGTGGTGATGCCGTAGTTGGTGCCGATGCCGAGCTCGCCCAGCGTGCGCGCGCCTTCGTCGGTGTCGAGCATCTCGAGCAGGAAGTCCTCGCCCTGTTCGGCCGAGGCGTCGGTGACCTTGCCGTCTTCGAACTTGAACTTGACGCCGCTGACCTCTCGTCCGCCGTATGTCGCCGGGAAGCTGAAGGCGACTTCGCCGTTCACGCTGTCCTCGATCGGTCCGGTGAAGAACTCTCCGTCGGGCATGTTGTGCGTGCCGACGCAGGGAATGAATGTGCGGCCGGCGATGCCGAGCTTGATGTCGGTGCCGGGGGCCTGGATATGCACTTCTTCTTTGCCTTGGATCCACTCGGCGAGGCGCTTGACGGTGTCTGACTGGCGCTGCCAGGCGGTCAGCGGGTCGGGGTCGTCGGCAAGGCAGGCGCTGTAGAAGAAGTCCTCGTACTCGGAGAGGGACAGCCCGGCCTCTGAGGCGTAGGCCTGGGTCGGGAAGAGCGTGAGCGACCAGCGGTAGTCGCCCGAGGCCGATCGCTGCATCGACGCATCCATCAACGGCTTGCGGGCCTTGCTGACGATGCCCTGCTTGGCCGGGTCCACACTGCTCAGGGCGCGCGTGTTGGTGTCGGCCATGATCACGATGCGGTTGTCTATGTGCTCTGCCACCCATTGGGCCGTCGGCGGGATCCACGCGAGCTGCTCGTCATTGGCGTACTTGTAGAAGGCGGGCGCCTGCTCAGAAAGCGAGAGCTGCACGATCGGCAGGCCGCCGGCCTTGAGCACCTCTTCGTAGACCGCCTGCACCAGTGGTTCTGCGACGACCTCGGACTGGATCACGCAGGTCTCGCCCGGCTTCACGCCGGTCGAGTAGTTGACAAGGATCTGGGCAAGTGCTTCTACGCGTGGGTCTCTCATGCTGCTCTTTCGAGGTTGAATTTGAGTTTCAGAAAGTTGTCGTGAATCCTTGCATCCCGGGTCAACTCAGGATGAAAGGTGTACGCCGTGATCGATCCAGACCGGACGCCGATCGGCTCGTCGCCGCGTTCTGCGATCACAGCTGCGTTGCCGACACGGATGATCTTCGGCGCGCGGATGAAAACTCCGTGAAACGGCTCCCCTTCGACCGTCACCTCGTCCTCGAAGCTGTGAGTCTGCGCGCCGTATGCATTGCGCACGCAGGTTATGTCGAGCAGGCCGAGGTGAGCATCGTCGAGGATGATTGCTCCGGCGCAGGTCGCAAGCACAGGGGCTCCCCCGCGGATGAACTCACTCAACGGCCCGGCCAGTCCCTCACGCTCGATCCCGCGCATCATCGTGGTTGATTCGCCTCCAGGCAAAATCATTCCATCCAGTCCATCGATGTCGCGAGGGGTGCGCACCTCGCGCGTCTCGGCGCCGCGCAGGCGCAGATGTTTCACATGCGCGGCAACGCCACCCTGAAGGGCGAGGACGCCGATCAGGCGGGGCTTACCAGCCGCGGCCAGCAAGCAGCTCCGACTCGTCTAGCTTGCGACTCTCGAGACTGTCCATCGCAGCGCCCAGGCCCTCTGACGCTGCCAGCACGCGCTCTGGATCTGCGAAGTGAGTCGTGGCCTCGACGACTGCCGCGGCGCGCTTCTCGGGGTCCGATGACTTGAAGATTCCTGAACCGACGAACACGCCCTCGGCACCGAGCTGCATCATCAATGCGGCGTCTGCCGGAGTGGCGATCCCGCCGGCGACGAACAGCACGACCGGAAGCGAACCCGTCAGCGCGACTTCGCGCACGATGCCGAGCGGGGCGCGCAGGTCTTTGGCCGCGGCAGCGAGCTCGTTCTCGTCAAGCACAGAAAGCTTCTTGATGTCGCCTCGGATCTGGCGGATGTGGCGCACCGCTTCGACCACGTCGCCGGTCCCGGCCTCGCCCTTGGAGCGAATCATCGCGGCGCCCTCACTGATACGGCGCAGCGCCTCACCGAGATTGGTCGCGCCGCAGACGAACGGGACCTTGAAGTCCCACTTGTCGATGTGGTTGACCTCGTCGGCCGGCGTCAGCACCTCGGACTCATCGACGTAGTCAACCTCAAGGGATTCGAGGACCTGGGCCTCGACAAAGTGGCCGATGCGGGCCTTGGCCATCACGGGGATCGTCACGCATTCCTGAATGCCACGGATCATCTCCGGGGCACTCATGCGAGCGACGCCGCCGTCGCGGCGGATGTCGCTGGGGACGCGCTCAAGCGCCATAACGGCTGACGCACCTGCGGCCTCGGCGATCTTGGCCTGCTCGGCGTCAACCACATCCATGATCACGCCGCCGCGGAGCATCTCCGCCATACCGGTCTTCACTGCAAAAGTTGCTTCACGCGTCGATTCATCAGTCATGAGGGTGAGCTTAGTTGGGGGCCGCCTGCGCCCGTATGATTCGACGATGATCGATCCGCTCGAACGCTGGCGCGAATACGGAGAGAAGCCTGATTTTGCGGGACTTCTCACCTACGGGGGCGTTCCGTACACGCAGGACCCGTCCGAACTGGTCGGATTTGACGTCGCGATCGTCGGCGCGCCGACCGACGATCTTGTGAGCGATCGGCCTGGGACGCGATTTGCGCCACGAGCGATTCGCGCCGCGAGCTGCCCTCCCGGGCCACACATGGAGGCGAAGGTAGACGCCTTCGACGTTCTGAAGGTCGTTGACTACGGCGATGCCGCCGTGCTTCCGGCCGACTGGGAGCGCACGCACGCTGCGATCACCAAGACCGTCTCCGAGGTTCTGAGTGCCGGAGCCATCCCGATCGTCCTCGGCGGCGACCACTCGATCGTCGAGCCGGACATCCGTTCCTGCGCGGCAAAGCACGGCCCCGTCGGACTGATCCACTTTGACACTCACACCGACACCGGCAAGGATGTCTTCGGCGTCGAGGTCAGCCACGGGACGCCGATGTATCGCCTCGTCGAAGAGGGCGCGATCGACGCCAAGCGCTACGTGCAGATCGGCTTGCGAGGCTATTGGCCCGGAGACGAGGAATTCTATTGGCAGGCCGAAAAAGGAATCACAGCAATCCCGATGCACGAGATTCAGCGCGACGGCATCGAAGCAGCAGTTGCTCGCGCCATTGAAGTTGTTGGCGATGGACCAGTCTTCGTGAGCGTCGATATCGACGTACTCGACCCGGCGTTTGCACCCGGCACCGGCACGCCCGGGCCCGGCGGCATGACTTCGAACGACCTGCTTCAGGCTTGCCGCGCGGTTGCCTCGAGCGTCGAACTGGTCGGGGCGGATCTTGTGGAGATCATCCCGACGCTGGTCGGCTCAGCAGACATCACGGCCCTGGTCGGCGACCGCGTGGTGCGCGAGCTCTTGACAGGCGTAGCTATTTGTCGCTCAGCTTCTGCTTGAGCGCGACGATGCGTTCCACGCCCGGTTCTAGCTGCGCACGCGTGACGCGGCCTGACTTGACGTCGCGCAGCAGGCGACTGCGCGCCGACATTGCACGGCCGTAGGCCTGGCCCCAGAGCAGCACATCCACGCCCGCCTGCAGCGCCGTGCGCGAAGTGTTGGCGCCGGGACCGAATTGCGGCGTGTCGAGCGCATCAGTGATCGTGAGCCCCCTGAAGCCGGTCTCGGCGAGCATTGTGTAGGCGCCCCTCTCGAGTGAGGCCGGTCGATCGAATCCGAGTTTGGAATAGCGCGAGCTCGACATCATTACGAAGGTGGGTGTGGCAGGGCACTGCCGATAGGGCTCGTTGTCTGCATCGATAAGTGCACGTGAGGCATCGATGTCGACGTCGTTGAAGTCGGTGTCCGCACCGGCGCGGCCGAGGCCCGGGAAGTGCTTGAACGTCGCGGCCACCCCGCCCTTCTCGTTGCCCTCAGCAAAGGCGCACGTGGCGTTGGCCGTGACTTGCGCGCTACTTGAATAGGCGCGGTTGCCAAGGAACGAGTTTCTGACTTTTGGCACATCAACCACCGGCGCGAGGTTTACGTTGAAGCCGTATTTCTTCAGCGCGCGGCCCGTCGCGAGGCCTTGATTCATGCCGGTGCGGGCTGGGTCGGAATTGCGCCCCATCGATGCCGGCGTGCGGGTCGGGGGGATCGAAGGAAGTCGCTGGACGATCCCGCCCTCCTGATCAGTCATAACGAACGGCGGCGGCATTCCCCCTGCCTCTGCCCACGCCCGAAGCTTGTTGATTGCGCGACGCGCAACGGCCGGCGTCGGCATATTGTTCGTGAACAACACCACTCCGCCGATGCGACCGGACCTGACCGCTCGCAGCACTGACCTCGGCGGCGTAGTGCCGACGTAACCAGTGGTGATGCGCTGTCCGATCAGCTGCGCTGTCGTGAGCTTTTTCGTTGCCGCGTCGGCGACCGCTGCTGGAGCCGTCTTCTCAGTTCCGCCGCTGATCAGCGCCACGGCAGCGATCACTGCACCAATGAGCAAAAGCGCGACCGTTGTCACGCCAAAGCGGGTCATCGCTTCAAACTACAGGAGTTCCTACTTGCCGCGGTAGGCACGAATGCGCCCACCGTAAACATCACTGTTGCTCGCGTAGAGCTCGTTCACGAGTCCCTGCACCACGGTCAGCAGCCCGGTGTGCGAACGAACGAAGGACGGACTGGTGGACGAGTAGTAGATGTGATGCGTTGAAAGCTTTGCGATCTCGCTCATCGAGGCGTCGGTGATGCTGATTGAACGGGCGCCGCGTGTGTTGGCGAGGCGCATCGCGCGGGTGACGATCGTGTGCGGACGCCCTGCGCAGAAAGCGATGACAAGCGAGTCCTCTTCGATGCGAGCGACGCGGTTGATCGAGTCCTGGGACGGGCTGGCGATCAGCTCGCAACGGTGCTCGAGCAGCATCAGCATGTGGCGCATGTAGGAAGCGAAGAAGGCCATCTGGTCAGTTCCGACCACGAGAATGTTGCGCGAGGTGGTGATCGCCGCGACTGCGGCGTCAAAGCTCGCGCGGTCCATGCGGCGCGCAGTCTCCTCGATGTTGATCTGATCGGCGGCCACGACCGACTCGGCCGGAGTCGGGTTCAGGCCGAAGAGCGATCCGTTCGTGCCCGTCTCCTGTTCGCGGCGGGTTGCGCGGTATTCCTCACGTGCCGCGGTCTGCAGTTCGGGGAATCCCTCAAAGCCAAGTGCCTGGCTGAAGCGAACGACGGTGGATGAAGAGGTCTGGACCTGCGCAGCGAGCTGCTCGGCGGTCTGAAATGCAGACTCCTCGAGGTGGTCGATGATGTAGAGAGCGACATCACGTTGGGCGCGCGAACAGCCCTCAAGCTTGTCTCGGATCAGCGCGCTCAGAGTCAGCGGCTCGGCTTCGGCGGTGGCTTTGCCGGCCGGCGTGGAGGTCTTGCCCGCCTTGATCGGCGAGTCAGCCTTCGCTGCAGTTTTGTTGGTGACAGTTTTGGTGGCCGGCTTTTCGGCGAGGGCGGCTTTGCTCATGTGGCGGTTTTTCGCCTTTGAGCGGGTTTCCCCTTCTCAAGATCCCGTAAATGCCGCACTAGAACATTCGTCCACAACTTGGACGATGTATTGCGCATATCGAAGGTAAATCGCGGCTACAGCTACCCATAAGTGATTGGGTTGAAGAATGCATCTTGACAACGCGCTCAGGAACCCTTTAGCTGCATCAACGTTGTACCGATGCAAGCCCTATCCCCGCGTGTGCGGGCAGGGCGGCGTGCAGACCACCGGACTTCGGTGATGCCGTTCGAGTACAGAACGAATATCTAAGGACTGCCATCCCCCGCATGAGTTCACTTTTGTCTCGCTTTGGGTCGATCCATCGATCAGTCGGAAAATTCGTCGTGCTCGCGTTCTCGCTGCTCGTCTTCGCCATCGCGCTGACCGGCTCGGCCTCGGCCGACCTTGACACCTTCACGACCGGCGACGGTCACGAGGGCGCTGTGACGGTTTCGACCAACTCCGTGCTCAACTACTCAGCACCGCTCAACGCGGCGGCCTCGGCCGGCGCGACCAGCCTCACGACAGGCACCGGTCAGACCGGCGCAGTCGGTACGGCCACCACGACCGGCTCCGCCGCGCAGACTCAGTTCGAGGCAAATCGTCTCGCGCTCGTCATCCAGTCCTCCAACTACTCGGGGCCCGGCGCCACAAGCGGATCCCAGGCCGACATCGATCTTTCGACGAGCGCAACGGGACAGTGGGAGCTCGCGAAGATCAGCAGCGTCACCGGTTCTATCGCGGCGGGAATGACAGTCAATTTCGTCAATCCGCTCGTCAACTCATACGCGTCGACCGGAGCGCAGATCGTGGCGATTCCGGAGTTCACGACGGTTCAGGTGAACAGCAGCCGCGCTTGGAGTGCGAACCCGTGGAACGGCACCAACGGTGGCATCACAGGATTCCTCGCCAACGGAACCGTCAACCTCACCAACACTGCAAGCTCGATCAACGCTGACGGCGACGGCTTCCGCGGCGGACTGACCTACAACGGCAGCGCAACTGCCTGCACCCAGCTAGATGGCACGGTCGGCGGCGGCAAGGGCGAGGGCATCGTCTCTGGCGTTTACCCCGGAAGCGCCACCAGCTACGCCTCGCGCGGCAACGTCGCAAACGGTGGCGGTGGCGGTGTGTGCGAAAACTCGGGCGGCGGCGGCGGCGGAAACGGCGGCCAGGGCGGAATTGGCGGTGCGTCCTACGACGGGAGCCGCAACGTCGGCGGACTCGGCGGAACCAAGCTCAACTACTCAGCTTTTGACCGCGCGATCTTCGGTGGCGGTGGCGGCGCCGGAGACGAGAACAACGACAACGGTGGAGAAGGCGGCGACGGTGGCGGCCTCGTCTTTGTTCGTGCCAACGCTCTCACCGGCTCTGGCGTGCTTTCTGCCAACGGGGCGGCTGGCGCAAACTCAGCTGCGATCGGGTCCAGCGATGGCGCCGGTGGTGGCGGCGCGGGCGGTGTCGTCTACGCGCGCTTCAACACGACCGCAGCGTGCAACCTTGCTTCAGTGCGGGGCGGCGCGGGCGGAAACGAGCAGTCCACAGGCGGCGTCCACGGTCCTGGTGGCGGTGGCGCAGGCGGACGCCTCGTGCTCCAGAGCTCCGGCGGTACCTGCCCGACCAACGTCGGCAACGGCACCGGCGGCATCACGACTGTGGGGAACAACAACCGTGGATCTGGTCCGACCAGTAGCACCGACGCGACATCTTCTGGCGCGACCGAGGCCGTCAGCGGCGGCGGCGGACTGAGTGCGCCTACGGCCACGGTCAGCACGCCGGCCAACGGCGCATACGTGAACAGCGCAACGCCGACGATCAGCGGAACGTCGAGCATGACGCTCGGCACGATCCGCGTGACGATTGATGGCGCCTACGTCGGCTCAGTCACAACGGCAGCAAACGGTGACTGGAGCTACACACCCGGTTCGGCCCTGACCGCCGGATCCCACACCTACACAGTTCGCCCGGTCTACTACGGCATCGCCGGAGCAGCAACCGGATCGCGCACGTTGATCGTTGACACGGTGGCACCAACCGTTGCGATCAGCGGTCTCACCTCGCCCACCGCATCCGGCGCAAGCCAGACCGCGACGATCACGCGCAGCGACAACGTTGCCGTCACCTCGCAGACCTGCCAGCTCGACGCAGGCGCCGCAACTGCATGCACCACCTCTTACGCGACTGGCGCACTGTCGGCCGGCTCGCACACGATCACGGTCATCGCGAACGACGCTGCTGGAAGCTCCACGACGCAGACGGCAACGATCATTGTTGACCAGACCGCGCCGACCGTCGCGATCAGCGGTCAGTCGACCCCGACTGCTTCGACCGCCAGTCAGTCCCTCACGATCACGGCAGCCGACAACGTCGCGCTCGCCACGGTGACCTGCCGCGTGGACAGCGGCGCCAACACCTCCTGCATCGGCGGCACGTACGCCACCGGAGCTCTCACGGCCGGGTCGCACACGATCACGGTGATCGCGACCGACACCGTCGGAAACGCAACCACACAGACGGCGACGATCGTTGTTGACCAGACCGCTCCGACGGTCACCGTCAGCGGCCTGACCTCGCCGACGAACTCGACGGCCAGCCAGACGGCGACGATCACGGCAGCCGACAACGTTGCGCTCGCCACGGTGACCTGCCGCGTTGACAGCGGCGCCACGACTTCATGCATCGGCGGCACCTACGCAACCGGCACGCTCGCCGCCGGATCCCACACGATCACGGTGATCGCGACCGACACAAGCGGCAACCAGACGACTCAGACCGCCACGGTCGTGGTGGACACCACCGCCCCAACGCTCGCGATCAGCGGCCAGACCACCCCGACTGCTTCGAGCACAAGCCAGAACCTCACGATCACCTCCGCAGACAACGTCGCGCTTGCCACGGTGACCTGCCGCGTTGACAGCGGCGCCACAACTTCATGCATCGGCGGCAGCTACGCAACCGGAACCCTGGCCGCTGGATCACACACGATCACCGCGATCGCGACCGACACCGCCGGGAACTCGACCACGCAGACCGCGACGATCGTGATCGACCAGACCCCGCCGAGCGTTGCCATCAGCGGACTGACCTCGCCGACCGCGTCCGGAGCGAGCCAGACCGCAACGATCACGCGAAGCGACAACATCGCGATCGCAACCCAGACCTGCCGGCTCGACAGCGGCGCAACGACTGCTTGCACCACGTCGTACGCGACAGGCGCCCTGAGCAACGGATCCCACACGATCACGGTCATCGCGACCGACACCAGCGGCAACGCCACCACGCAGACCGCAACGATCGTTGTGGACCAGACCGCGCCGACCGTCTCGATCGGCGGACAGACCTCCCCCACCAGCTCGACCGCCAGCCAGTCGCTCACGATCACTGCGGCAGACAACCTCGCACTGACCACCGTGACCTGCCGCGTTGACAGCGGCGCGACGACATCTTGCATCGGCGGCACCTACGCAACGGGCACGCTTACAGCCGGCTCGCACACCGTGACCGTCATAGCGACCGACAGCGTCGGCAACACCACAACACAGACCGCGACGATCGTTGTTGACCAGACCTCACCGACCGTCACGATCAGTGGTCAGACGACGCCTACGTCATCGGGCGCCAGCCAGACACTGACGATCGCGACGAGCGACAACGTTGCGCTCAGCACGGTCACCTGCCGCGTGGACAGCGGCGCAACCACCTCTTGCATCGGTGGCACGTACGCCACCGGCGCGCTTGCGGCCGGCTCACACACGATCACCGTGATCGCCACCGACACCGTCGGAAACGCGACCACCCAGACAGCGACGATCGTGGTCGATCAGACAGCGCCCGCGGTCACGATCAGCGGAGTCACATCGCCCACCCGCTTCACGACCAGCCAGACGGCGACGATTGCTGCGAGCGACAACGTCGCGATCGCCTCGCAGACCTGCCGCCTGAACAGCGGAACGCCAGCTGCCTGCACCACGTCCTTCGCGACCGGCGTCCTGACGGTCGGCACAAACACGATCACCGTCGTCGCAGCCGACACCAGCGGAAACGTCACGACCCAGACCGCGACAATCTTCGTTGATCAGACCGCACCGAGCGTCGCGATCAGCGGCCTCACCTCGCCGACCAATTCGACCGCGAGCCAGACCGCAACGATCGCCGCAAGTGACAACGTCGCGATCGCAAGCCAGACCTGTCGCCTGGACTCCGGCGCAAACACGGCCTGCACCACTTCCTACGCAACTGGCGTGATGACCGCCGGCACCCACACGATCACCGTCGTCGCAACTGACACGGCCGGAAACGTCACGACCCAGACGGCCACGATCGTTGTTGACACCACGGTCCCGACCCTGTCGATCTCTGGCCTGACCACTCCGACCAACTCGACTGCAAGCCAGACCGCAACGATCACCGCGGGTGACAACCTCGCACTCAGCACCGTCACCTGCCGCGTTGACAGCGGCGCGACTACTTCTTGCATCGGCGGCACGTACGCCACCGGCACGCTGAGCGCCGGTACCCACACGCTGACCGCGATCGCAACCGACACCGCGGGCAACCAGACGACCCAGACGGCCACGATCGTGGTCGATCAGACCAACCCGACCCTTTCGATCAGCGGCCTCACCTCCCCGACGAGCTCGAGCTCGAGCCAGACGGCGACGATCACCGCCGCCGACAACGTCGCCCTCAGCACCGTCACCTGCCGCGTTGACAGCGGCGCAACGACTTCCTGCATCGGCGGCACGTACGCCACCGGAACTCTGACTGCCGGCTCGCACACGATCACCGTGATCGCGACCGACACCAGCGGCAACCAGACGACGCAGACGGCGACCATCGTTGTGGACCAGACCGCGCCGAACGTTGCAATCAGCGGACTGACGACGCCGACGAACTCAACCGCGAGCCAGACGGCAACGATCACCGCCAGCGACAACGTCGCCCTCGCCAGCCAGACCTGCCGCCTCGACTCGGGCGCCAACACCGCCTGCACGACCTCATTTGCCACCGGCGCGCTGACCGCCGGTACCCACACGATCACCGTGATCGCCACCGACACCGTCGGAAACAGCACGACCCAGACGGCGACGATCGTCGTTGACCAGACCCTCCCGACCGTCGCGATCAGCGGCCTGACTTCTCCGACGAACTCCGGTGCCAGCCAGACGGCGACGATCACGGCGACCGACAACGTCGCGATCGCCTCGCAGACCTGCAGGCTCGACAGCGGCGCGAACACCGCCTGCACGACCTCATTTGCCACCGGCGCGCTGAGCGCAGGTACGCACACGATCACTGTCATCGCGACCGACACCGCCGGCAATCAGCGCACGCAAACGGCGACGATCGTCGTTGACCAGACGGCGCCGAGCCTCGCGATCAGCGGCCTCACCAGCCCGACCAACTCCACTTCGAGCCAGACGGCGACGATCACGGCGAGCGACAACATCGCTCTCAGCACCGTCACCTGCCGCGTCGACAGCGGCGCCACAACTTCATGCATCGGCGGCACCTACGCAACCGGAACTCTGACCGCCGGATCGCACACGATCACTGTGATCGCGACCGACACCAGCGGCAACCAGACCACTCAGACCGCCACGGTCGTGGTGGACACGAGCTCACCAGTCGTGACGATCACCCCGCCGACCTCGCCGACGGCATCGAGCGCCAGCCAGAACATCGCCTTCACCGCGACCGACAACGGAACGATCACTCTCGTCGAGTGCAGGATCGACTCCGGCTCGTTCGCGCCGTGCACCTCCCCGTTCGCGACCGGCACGCTGACCGCCGGAAGCCACACCGTCTATGTGCGCGCAACCGACAACGCGGCAAACCAGACCACGCAGTCCGTGACGATCGTCGTTGACCAGACCGGCCCGGCCGTGACGATCAGCGGACTGATCAGCCCGCGCAACTCGACCGCCAGCCAGACCGCGAGTATCGGAGCGACCGACAACGTCGCCGTCGCCACAGTCACATGCTCGATCGACGGCGGTGCCTCAACTTCATGCATCGGCGGCAGCTACGCCACCGGCACTCTCGCGGCCGGCTCGCATACGGTTTCAGTAACAGCAACCGACACGAGCGGCAACGCCACGACGCAGACCGCGACGATCGTGATCGACCTGACCGCGCCCTCGGTCGCGATCACTGGTCTGACGAGCCCGACCAGGTTCACGACGAGCCAGACGGCCGCGATCACGACGACAGACAACGTCGCGATCGCCTCGCAGACCTGCAGGCTCAACAGCGGAACGCCCGCGGCCTGCACCACCTCCTTCGCGACCGGCGTCCTGACCGTCGGCACGAACACCGTCACCGTCGTTGCGACCGACACGGCCGGCAACCAGACCACGCAGAGTGCGACGATCATCGTGGATCAGACGAACCCGACGGTTTCGATCAGCGGTCAGACCACGCCGACAGCCGCGAGCGCCAGCCAGAACCTCACGATCACTGCGGCGGACAACGTCGCGCTGAGCACGGTCACCTGCCGCGTTGACAGCGGGGCAAACACCTCATGCATCGACGGCACCTACGCCACCGGCACCCTGACCGCCGGATCCCACACGATCACCGTGATCGCGACCGACACAGCCGCAAACCAGACGACGCAGACAGCGACGATCGTTGTCGACCAGACGTCGCCGAGCGTCGCGATCAGCGGTCTGACCAGCCCGACCAGCTCTTCAGCAAGCCAGACGGCGACGATCGCCGCAAGCGACAACATTGCGATCGCCAGCCAGACCTGCAGGCTCGACAGCGGCAGCGCCGTCGCCTGCACCACCAGCTTTGCCACCGGCGCCCTCGCAGCTGGCTCACACACGATCACGGTTGTTGCCACCGACACGAGCGGGAACGTCACAACGCAGACAGCGACGATCATCGTTGATCAGACCGCGCCGTCGGTCGCCATCACGGGGATCACCTCGCCGACCGCGTCGGGCGCAAGCCAGACCGCGACGATCACGGCATCCGACAACGTCGCGATCGCGAGCCAGACCTGCCGCCTCGACAGCGGCAGCGCAACGGCCTGCACCACTTCCTTCGCCACAGGCGCGCTGACGGCCGGCTCGCACACGATCACCGTCGTCGCCACCGACACGAGCGGAAACGTCACCACGCAGACGGCGACGATCATCGTTGACCAGTCGGCACCGAGCGTCGCGATCAGCGGACTCTCATCGCCGACTAACTCGACCGCGAGCCAGACCGCGACAATCGCGACGAGCGACAACGTCGCCCTCGCAAGCCAGACCTGCAGGCTCGATTCCGGCGCAATCACCGCATGCACCACCTCTTACGCGACCGGCACGCTGACCGCCGGCTCGCACACGATCACGGTCATCGCGACCGACACCTCCGGCAACAGCACGACTCAGACGGCGACCATCGTCGTCGATCAGGCTGCGCCGACAGTCACGATCAGCGGCCTCACCTCACCGACCAGGTTCACGACAAGCCAGACGGCAACGATCGCCGCCAGCGACAACGTTGCGATCGCGAGCCAGACCTGCAGGCTGGACAGCGGTCCGATCACCGGGTGCACGACTTCGTACTCAACAGGCGTGCTCACCGCCGGTAGCCACACCATCACCGTCGCCGCAACCGACACCGCCGGGAACGTCGCCACTCAGACGGCGACGATCGTCGTCGATCTGACTGCGCCGGCGCTTTCGATCAGCGGCGTGACATCTCCGACAGCTTCGGGCGCGAGCCAGACGGCGACGATCACGGCGGGCGACAACCTGGCGCTGAGCACCGTCACATGCCGCGTTGACAGCGGCGCAACCACTTCATGCATCGGCGGCAGCTACGCCACCGGCGCGCTTTCTGCCGGCAGCCACACGATCACGGCGATCGCGACCGACACGGCCGGCAACCAGACGACTCAGACGGCAACAAGCATCGTGGATCAGACGGCACCGAGCGTGGCGATCAGCGGACTCACCAGCCCGACCAATTCTTCTACCAGCCAGAACGCCACGATCGCGGCGAGCGACAACATCGCAATCGCGACTCAGACCTGCGGGCTCGACAGCGGAGCCAACACGGCCTGCACCACCTCCTTCGCCACCGGCGCGCTGACGGCCGGCAGCCACACGATCACGGTCATCGCGACCGACACCAGCGGAAACGTCACGACGCAGACGGCAACGATCGTCGTGGACCAGACGGCCCCGAGCATTTCGATCAGCGGCCTGACTTCTCCGACGCGCTTCACGACGAGCCAGACGGCGACGATCACGCGTAGCGACAACGTCGCGATCGCATCCCAGACCTGCCGTCTGAACAGCGGCACGCCATTGGCATGCACGACCTCATTTGCGACCGGAACCTTGACCGTCGGCACGAACACGATCACCGTCGTCGCAACAGACACCAGCGGCAACGTCACCACCCAGACCGCGACGATCGTCGTTGACCAGACCTCCCCGAGCGTCGCCATCACAGGTCTGACCTCGCCGACCTCTTCGGGCGCGAGCCAGACGGCGACGATCACCGCGAGCGACAACATTGCAATCGCGACTCAGACCTGCCGCCTCGACTCGGGCGCCAACACCGCATGCACGACTTCATACGCAACTGGCGCGCTGACGGCCGGCTCGCACACGATCACCGTGATCGCGACCGACACCAGTGGAAACGTCACGACGCAGACCGCGACGATCGTCGTTGACCAGACTGCCCCAAGCGTTTCAATCAGCGGCCTGACCACGCCGACCAACTCGACCGCCAGCCAGACGGCGACGATCACCAGGAGCGACAACGTCGCGATCGCCAGCCAGACATGCCGCCTCGACAGCGGCGCGACGACTCCATGCACCACCTCTTACGCGACCGGCGTGCTTTCGCCGGGCTCGCACACGATCACGGTCGTCGCGATCGACACGAGCGGAAACTCAACGACTCAGACGGCGACGATCGTTGTCGATCAGACGGCCCCGACCGTCGCAATCAGTGGCCTGACCGCGCCGACCAACTCGACCGCCAGCCAGACGGCGACGATCACGCGTAGCGACAACATCGCAATCGCAACTCAGACCTGCAGGCTCGACAGTGGAGCAGCAACCCCGTGCACCACCTCCTACGCCACAGGCACTCTCGCCGAGGGCTCACACACGATCACGGTCGTCGTGACTGACACCGCCGGCAACACAACGACGCAGACCGCGACGATCGTCGTCGACACGACGCTCCCGCCGGCCCCAACCGTCACGCGCGTCGCGCCGACATCAAGCCCGACCAGCTCAACCAGCGCTCAGGTGACCTTCTCTGCCAACGAGCCCGGCGGAACGCTCCGCTGCTCGATCGACGGCGGCGCATTCTCGACTTGCGCGAGCAGCCCGCTGAACTTCACTTCTCTGGCCGATGGACCGCACAGCGTCGCTGTCGAACAGGTTGACGCCGCCGGAAACACAGGCTCCGTCGCCTCTGTCGCCTGGACCGTTGACACGACCCCGCCGCCGGCCCCGACCGTCACGCGCACTTCACCCAACAGCAGCCCGACCAGCTCGACCGATGCCGAGATCGCCTTCTCTGCAAACGAGCCCGGCGGCACGCTTGAGTGCTCGGTTGACGGCGGCTCCTTCACCACTTGCGCGAGCAGTCCCGTCATCCTCAGTGGCCTCGCAGATGGCAGCCACACCTTCGCCGTGCGCCAGATCGATGCCGCTGGCAACCCCGGCACCGCATCGACCGTCAGTTGGACCGTTGACACGGCCGCACCGAGCGCGCCGAGCGTCAGCTCCAACCGCACCGGCACGGTCAGCGAATCAACCGCAACGATCACCTACAGCGCCAGTGAATCTGGCGGCACGCTCGAGTGCTCGCTCGATGGCGGCGTCTTCGCAACCTGCACAAGCAGCCCGATCAGCCTCACCGGCCTGACCGACGGACCGCACACCTACTCAGTGCGTCAGCGCGACGACGCAGGCAACGTCGACTCAGCCGCCACAGTGGCCTGGGTCGTGGACCTCACCGCCCCGAACGCCCCGACGATCACTTCGCCGACTGGCTCGCCGCACTACAGCGCGACGGGCACCCCGATCTTCAGCGGCAGCGGCGAGGCCAACAGCACGATCAACCTCTACGACGGCGCAACGCTGATCGGCACGACCACCGCTGACGCAAGCGGCGACTGGACGATCACCAGCGACCTGCTCAGCGACGGTTCGCACGCGATCACCGCCACTTCGACCGACTCTGCCGCAAACAGCAGCAGCGCCTCAGCAGTCACAAGCGTCGTCGTTGACACGGCCACGCCGACGGTTGCGATCACCGCACCGGCAACCGGCACGTTCATCAATACACCGGCCGCGACGGTCAGCTTCAGCGTCACCGACGCAAACACAGGTTCAACCAACTGCCAGATCGACGGCGGCGCGTTCGCCCCGTGCACGAGCGGCTTCTCGACACCCGCGCTCAGCAACGGCTCGCACACGATCACGGTCCAGCACACGGACCTCGCGGGCAACACTGGAAGCTCAAGCACAACCTTCACCGTTGACAACGCGACCCCGACCGTCGCGATCTCCAGCCCGGCCGCATTCGAGCACGTCAGCACCGCGATCAACACGATCAACTTCACCGTGACCGACGACAACCCGTCGGCGAGCTCGTCCTGCAGCGTGGACGGCAACGCGCCCGTCACATGCTCAGACCCGTTCGAGACTGCGGCATTGAGCGACGGAAGCCACACCGTCACAGTCAGCCACACCGATTCCGCTGGCAACACCGGAAGCGCGGCAGTGACGTTCACGGTTGACACCCAGGCCCCCGGCGCGCCGACGATCACGGACGCTCCCGCGGACCCGATCGCCAGCAACGAAGCTGACTTCACCTTCACCGGCGCCGAATCAGGCGGCGCATTCGAGTGCTCACTCGACGGAGCAACGTTCGCTCCGTGCAGCAGCCCGGCGAACTACCCCGGACTCACCGACGACGACCACGAGTTCCGCGTGCGTCAGGTCGACGAGGCCGGCAACGCGGGCGCGATCGCAACGCACAGCTGGACTGTCGACACAACGGCGCCAGACGCCCCGACCCTCAATGGTCCCAGCGCCAACACGAACAACCCTGAATCAACCGTCAGCTTCGCGGGAAGCCCCGACACCGTGGAGTTGCGCTGCAGCTTTGACGGCGGCGCCTCTGCAACCTGCCCGACTTCTCCGCTCTCACTGGGCGAACTGCCGGACGGCAACTACAGCTTCACGGTTGAGGCCTTCGACGCCGCAGGAAACTCGTCAACGAGCACGATCGGTTGGACCGTTGACACCGTCGCCCCCGGCGCACCTTCGATCACCGCCGGTCCCGTCGGATCGGTGCCCTCGCCCGACGCAACATTCGAGTTCACCGGCGCCGAGAGCGGCGGAATCTACCGCTGCAGCATCGACTCGCTGCCCGCGGTCAACTGCGCCTCACCTCACGACGCAACCGGCCTCGCTGACGGCACCTACACCTTCCACGTCCGTCAGGTCGACGCCGCAGGCAACGCCGGGCCGATGGCCAGCCGCACGTGGACGATCGACACGACGCCGCCAGCCGCTCCGACCGTGACCGGACCGAGCAGCCCGTCGGGCCAGACTTCTGCCTTGATCGACTTCAGCGCGAGCGAGCCCGGCCTGACCTTCCAGTGCGAGGTCGACAGCGGCGGATACTCCCCGTGCACCGACCCGCTCAGCCTCACCGGCCTTTCCGACGGATCGCACACCGTCAACGTCCGCGCCTTCGACGCGGCGGGCAACGGCAGCGCGCCCGGCACGTTCACCTGGGTCGTGGACAGCGCACTCTTCACCGCAGACATCAGCGGCGCGCCCAGCGGCGCCGTCAACTCAACGAGCGCCTCGCTGACGCTTTCGGCGTCGCTGCCGGGCAGCACGTTCGAGTGCTCCGTGGACGGCTCGGCATTCGCCGCGTGCAGCTCACCGGTGAGCCTCAGCGGCCTCGCTGAAGGTCCGCACAGCTTCTCGGTCCGGGCACTGAACGGAAGCCAGACCACCCCAGACGTCACGCGCAGCTGGACGGTCGACCTGACCAATCCAAGCGTCTCGATCTCGTCGCCGATCGCAAGCTCGACGACGAGCCCGGACACCTCGATCGTCTTCACGACGAACGACCTGAACGCTCCGATCACCACGACCTGCAAGCTCGACAGCGCCTCGCCCGCTCCGTGCTCGAGCCCGCACCCGTACAGCAACCTCTCCGAGGGCAATCACACGGTCGTCGTCACGGCGACCGACGCCGCGGGCAACTCCGGAACCGCAGTCGTCACCTGGCACGTAGACAACACGGCGCCGAACGCACCGCAGATCACCCAGCCCGCAAGCAACGGCTCGACGAATGACACGACCCCGACAGTCGGCGGAACGGCGGAGCCGAACAGCACGATCAAGCTCTACGACGGCGCGAACCTGCTCGCGACGATCACTGCCGACGGCAGCGGCGCGTGGAGCTGGACGCCTTCGACCGACCTCTCCGAGGGCACCTACGACTTCCACGCGACGGCAACAGACATCTACGACAACGAGAGCGCATCGTCCGCGACGCGCAGCCTCACCGTCGACACCAGCCCGCCCGGGCAGCCCGCGATCACAGAACCTTCTGCCGGCCCGACCAACGACCCCACGCCGCTCGTGAAGGGCGCAGCTGAGCCCGGCTCGACCGTGATCGTCTACGTCGACGGCAACCCGGTCTCCGGCGCCGTCACAGTCGACGGATCCGGCAACTGGGAGAAGCTGATCTCGCCGGCGCTCTCAGACGGCCCGCACACGATCACCGCTGTGGCAACCGACGCAGCTGGCAATCCTTCAGCCGCCAGCGACGACCTCGAGCTGGCCGTGGACACTGCCGCGCCGAAGGTTTCGATCACGAGTCCTGGCGCCGCAGCCAAGATCAACACCGACAGCCCTGAAGTGACCTTCACCGCTGAGTCCGGCGCTGCTACGCGCTGCCAGATCGACAGCGGCCCGCTGACATCCTGCGCCTCACCGCTCTCGCTGAGTGGCCTGAGCGAGGGTGCCCACACCGTCACTGTCGAAGCAAGTGACAACGCCGGCAACGTCGCGACCGCAGTCGTGTCATTCACCTTGGACCTGACCGACCCGACGGCCGAACTGACCGGTGGCCCCGCCGAGAACGGTGAGTCTTCGGACGACACCCCGACCTTCACCTTCACCAGCAACGAGCAAGGAACATTCGAGTGCTCGATCGATGGCGGCGCATTCGCCCCGTGCTCTTCACCGTTCACGCTGCCGAGCCTCGGCGAGGGACCGCACACCTTCACCGTTCGCGCGGTCGACGAGGCGGGCAACCCGTCGGGCGACGTCACCCGCAGCTGGACCGTTGACACTCTCGCCCCCGGCGCGCCTTCGATCGACAGTCCTGCCGACGGCGCCACCGTGGCAGACAGCACCCCGACCGTTTCCGGAGACGCCGGTAGCGCAGAAGCTGATTCAACGATCAGCGTTTACATCAACGGCGTGCTGAGCGGAACGACGACCGCGAACCCCGACGGCTCCTGGAGCTACACGGTGCCCACGGCGCTGACCGACAACACCTACGCCCTCACCGCAACCGCGACCGACGCTGCCGGGAACGACTCTGCCCTCAGCACCGCCGTTGACGTCCGGATTGACGTCAACGACCCGATCGCCCAGATCACGGGCAAGCCCGGCACGGTCTCAAATGACTCCACCCCCACTTTCACGTTCAGCTCGAACGAGCCGGGAACCTTCGAGTGCCGCATCGACAGCGGCGCCTTTGCCCCGTGCGCCTCGCCACTGACTACAGCCGCCCTGGCCGACGGCACCCACAGCTTCTACGTACGAGCGCTCGACGCAAGCGGCAACGCTTCGCCCGCCGAGCAATGGGCCTGGACGATCGACACGACACCGCCAGACGTGACGGCAACGCCGAACTCACCGGCCCCCGGAATCAGCCCGACGTTCAGCTTCAGCTCAACCGAATCCGGCACGACCTACAGGTGCCGCATCGATAGCAGCGGAGTCTTCACGACGTGCGGCTCGCCGTACAACGCTCCGAGCCTCGCGGCGGGAACTCACACGCTTGAGATCCAGTTCACCGACGCCGCTGGAAACACCGGCACGAAGTCCGTGAACTTCACCGTCACCGCGCCGGCAACTCAGCCGCCCCCGGCGACCCCGACACCGCAGCCGACCGTCCCGACTCCGCCCGTCGCGGAGACCTGCACGGGCAGCGGTGACGAGCCGGGCATCCCGGCGAACATGACCGTCCTCAGCGCCGCCGCCAGCAAGAACGTCATCAAGTTCACGACCAGCAGCGACAAGTACATCCTGATCCGCGTCGCGATCTACAACGGCAGCAAGCTCGTTGGAACCGCCGTGCGCGCGAACAACCCCGGCAAGCGCGTCGTCGCGATCAAGACCAAGAAGGCGCTGGCGAAGGGCAAGAAGTTCACGATCAAGCTTTCGGCCATCACGATGACCGGTGGCAAGTCCGTCGCCAGCACCTACATGCTGACTGACAAGCAGGGCAAGACCACTCTGGTCGGGGCCGACGGCAAGGTCGGAGCGCCGGCCACGAGCGCCGTCAGCTGCGGCCCCGAGAAGGGCGCCAAGAAGGTCAAGGTAAAGGTCGCCACAAAGGTCACGGTCAAGATCAGCGACAAGCAGCTGGCCGCGACAGCGCAGGCTTCCGACTGGACGATCGCCACATTCCGAATCGTTCAGAACGGCAACACAGTCGCCCGCCGCGTCTTCCTGCTGAAGCCGGGCAAGAAGCTGCGCGTCCCGCTGAAGCTGCTCCCGGGCAAGAAGCTGGTCAAGGGCAACGCGATGATTCAGATCTCAACCTGCACCGTTGACGGCGTCTGGCAACAGTTCAAGAAGCCGCTCAACGTGAAGTAGGTACTTCAGCTTTTCCGACGTATTACCGATTGGTAGACGAGACGTTCTCTCATTCAGACCGCTCGCAGCCGGCAGATCTCAGTGCACAAGATGCACTTTGCGGCCCGAGTCAGACCCAAAACACAAAAAAAAGGACTCACTCCCAATGTCGTTCGTTCCTGCTCGCAGTAAGCATGTCCTGATTCATGCCGCGATTCTGACCATAACGCTTGTTGCAGTCGCCATCTTCGGGGCGACCTCTGTGCAGGCGCAGCCGGACACATTCCTCAACGGTGACGGTCACGATGGGACACCTGCGGCATTCGGGGCCGGTACCTATGTGCCGAACGCGGTCGCGCCGGTCACTGGCGCGGTTGCAGTGGGTGCAAGCGCTTTGACGATGGGCACGGTTCGCGCCGGCTCGGGCACGGGCAACGTCGGATTCAACAACGGCCGTCTCGTGATGGTCTACCAGACAAACGACAGCTCGCTGAACCCGACGAGCGGCAGCCAGACGGCGTATCCCCTTTCCTCATCGACGGCAGGACACTGGGAGTTTGCGCGTATCTCAACCGTTGCCGGGAGCACCCTCAACTTCACCGCTCCCTTGATCTACGCATACGCCTCAGGGAGCACGCAGGTCATCGCGGTTCCTGAGTGGGCAGCGCTTACCGTGAACAACGCGGGAGCCAACATCAACGCTCAGGCCTGGAACGGCAGCAGCGGCGGCGTCGTCAGCTTCCTGGTCCAGGGAACAGTCAACTTCAGCGCAGCAGGAACCGTTTCGGCCAACGCCTTGGGCTTCCGCGGCGGGTTGACCTACAACGAGAACGCTGGCGGCGCCACCGGCTGTCTCGCAACGACTTACGACAGCCCCGCAGCCGGAGGCACTTACGGCCTCAAGGGCGAAGGCTTTGCCCCGTCCGACTTCGCAACAGCGACGCCGGCCACGGTCGCCTCAACCCAGGCCCGCGGCAACTCCATCAACGCGGGTGGAGGCGGAAACTGCTTCAACGCCGGTGGCGGCGGAGGCGGCAACGGCGGACAGGGCGGCGTCGGCGGAAACTCCCTGCTCAACTACACCAACGGCAATCAGGCCGTGGGTGGCCTCGGCGGAGCTGCGCTGACATACAACGCCTACGACCGCGTCGCCATGGGTGGCGGCGGTGGAGGCGGCGAGCGCAACAACGCCAACAACGGCGCCGGAGGCGCTGGTGGTGGAGTCGTGCTCGTGCGCGGTGGAACACTCACCGGTAACGGAAACTTCCGCGCGAACGGCGCGGCTGGCACCGACGGCGACAACACTTCGACGCCCTACGACGGCGCAGGTGGCGGCGGCGCTGGCGGTGTAGTTCTGCTGCGTTTCGTGAACGGCGCAACCTGCGGCGCGGCATCGACCAACGGTGGCGTCGGCGGAAACAACTCCAACAGCGGCGGTTACAACTGGACACCAGGCGGCGGTGGAGCCGGCGGAAAGGTCTATGTGCAGGGAAGCTCGGTTACCTGCCCCTCGACCGCGACGGGCGGCGCAAACGGCACCAACGGCGGTAACGCCTACGGCGCGAGTGCAGGTGGAGCTGGATCCACCGGCTCAAACGCGTCCGGACTTGCAGCTCCGACTGTGACCCTCGACAACCCGGTCAACGGCAGCAGCACCAACGACGACACACCGACGATCAGCGGAACTGCGACCGCGAACTCAACGGTCTACATCACGGTTGACGGAACGGTCGTCACGTCCGTGTCCGCCAACGGAGTCGGCGCCTGGACCTACGCGTCCGCCACGCTCACGAGCGCATCCCACACGGTGAGTGTGCGCTCCGAGGTCGCCGGAATCTCGAGCGCGAATGCGAGCAGCACCTTCACGGTCGACACCACTGTTCCGGCCGCCCCTGTGATCACGACGCCCGCACCCGCGACCACGTACACGAGTGACACCACCCCGACGATCGCCGGAACGGCCGAAGCCAACAGCACAGTTAACGTCTACCGCGCGGGCAACGTTCTGATCGGCACCACAACCGCCAACGGCAGTGGAAACTGGACGCTCGACACGTCTGCGTTGACCGAGGCTTCGCACACAATCACCGCCCGCGCGAGCGATGCCGCTGGCAATCAAAGCGTCGCCTCCGCCTCGAAGACCATCGTTGTCGATCTGACCGCTCCGACAGTGAGCCTGACCGCTCCAGCAAACGGCAGCGCGACCAACGACACAACACCGCTCGTCACCTTTGGCCTCACAGAAACCAACCAGGGCACCTCACGATGCATCATCAACGGTGTGCTTCCCGGCACCGTCTGCACGTCGGGCAGCTCGCTCGGAACGCTCGCCCCAGGTACGTACACGCTGACAATTCAGCACACAGACCTTGCTGGCAACGTCGGCACGAGCGCAACGAACACTTTCACGGTTGACACGACGGCGCCGGTTGCACCCTCGGTGACATCTCCCGCCAGCCCCTTCACGACCAACGACCAGACCCCGGCATTCGTCGGACTCGGCGAGCCGAACAACAACGTCTACATCTACGTCGACGGCGTGCTCAATTCGGTCACCTTCACCGACGGAAGTGGCAACTGGACAACGGACCTCGGAACGGTCGCGGTCGGCGCTCACACCGTCTACGTGACGACCATGGACGCGGCAGGCAACACCAGCCCGCAATCCGCGCCATCGCGCTCTCTCACAATTGACACCACGGCACCCGCTGTATCGATCACCTCTCCGGCTTCCGACGGTCTGACCGTCGGACCCAGCGGCAACATCACCTTCACGGCAACGGACGCGATCGGACCGGTCACCACCACTTGCCAGATGGACGCAACTCCTGCCGTCAGCTGCACCAGCCCGTTTGCTTACAGCTCGCTGGCCGCTGGCGGACACACCTTCACCGTCACGGCTACGGACGCAGCCAACAACACGACCGTCGCTGTGCGCACATTCACCGTGGACGCAACTCCGCCGAACACGAACATCACAGCCAACCCCGCGGCAGTCACCAACTCGACCAACGCCTCGTTCAGCTTCACGTCAACTGAGAGCCCGGCCACGTTTGAGTGCTCGCTCGACGGCGCTCCGGTCTCGTCCTGCACCTCACCCCAGGCGTACTCGAGCCTGGGTCAGGGCTCACACACCTTCTCGGTCCGAGCAATCGACCAGTACGGAAACGTCGACCTCACGCCGGCCAGCTACACCTGGACCGTTGACACCACGGCTCCGATCGCTCCGACGATCAGCACGCCGGGATCAGACGTCGTCACCAGTGACACAACTCCGGCAATCGGCGGACTCTCCGAGCCGGCCTCGACCGTGCGCGTCTACGAAGGCGTCACGCTGATCGGCACGGCAGTCGCGAACGGCAGCGGCGTCTGGGCGCTCTCGCCGGATCCGACCTTGACCTCCGGTCCGCACGCGCTCATTGCACGCGCAACTGACCCGGCCGGCAACGTCAGTGCAAACTCAAGCACGCGCACAATCACGATCGACAACACGGCTCCCGCCGTCACGATCAGCGCTCCGGCCAACGGCAGCACGATCAACACGACCACCCCGGCGATCAATTTCAACGTGGTCGACGCGAATCAGTCGGCCAACTCAACCTGCACTATCGACGGCACGCCCGTCATCTGCACCACCGGCTACACGCCAGCCGCGCTCAGCGAGGGTCCGCATACGGTCCTCGTCTCGCACACCGACCTCGCGGGCAACGTCGGCACCAGCGCCACCTACACGTTCACCGTTGACACGGTTGCGCCCGCCGCACCGGTGATCACGGGCGGTCCGTCGGCTCCGGTCGCCAGCGCTTCGGCTGCCTTCACATTCACCGGTGAGCCCGGCGCCACCTTCGAGTGCTTCATTGACTCGCCGGTCGCCTGGGTGTCCTGCACCAGTGGCGTGAACTACACCTCGCTTGCCCAGGGCGCGCACACGTTCTACGTGCGCCAGACCGACGCCGGCGGAAACGTCAGTTCTGCTTCCACCCGCTCATGGAGCGTCGACACCGTCGGCCCGCCGGCGCCGAGCGTCTCCGGTCCGACCGGCACCGTCTGCCAGACCAGCGCAACGATCGACTTCAACGACCTCGAGAGCCCTGTCACCTACATGTGCAGCCTCGACGGTGCGCCCGCTGCGCTCTGCACCAGCCCAGTCAACCTGACCGGGCTCGCCGATGGCGCGCACTCATACGCGGTCTACGCCGTCGACGCGCTGGGCAACCCGGGGTCCGCGACAACGATCAACTGGACAGTCGATTCCTCGCTCTTCACTGCGGGGATCACGGCCGGCCCGGTCGGCACAGTCGCAACCAGCGACAACTCACTGAGCTTCACAGCAACGATCCTGTCGGGCACAACCTTCATGTGCCGCGTTGACGCAGATGTCTTCGCAAGCTGCACCTCGCCGTACGCAACAGGCGCGCTACCCGATGGATCGCACACCTTCGACGTCTACGCCGTCAACGGTTCGCAGAACTCCGCGACCGTCTCGCGTACTTGGACGATCGACACGACGGGACCGGTCCTGACGATCAATACACCGACCAACCTGCAGACAGTTGGCCCGAACGGCAACGTGACATTCTCGGCGACCGACGGCTCCGGCCCGATCACCTACACATGCCAGCTGGATGGCGGCTCAGCGACCAGCTGCGGTAGCCCATACGTCTTCACCGGCCTCAGTAGCGGCGCGCACAGCGTCACAGTTGTGGCGACAGACGGCGTCGGCAACAACAGCATTCAGGTGCGCAACTTCAACGTTGACGCCAACCCGCCGCAGACCACGATCACGGCCAACCCGCCAAGCGCTACAAACAGCACCGGCGCTTCGTTCTCGTTCACCTCGAGCGAGGGATCAAGCACCTTCGACTGCTCGATCGACGGCGCGCCGGTCGGCCCCTGCACTTCGCCGGAGAACTACACAGGCCTGAGCGAGGGTTCCCACACATTCAGCGTGCGTGCGACCGACCAGTACGGAAACGTTGACCAGACACCGGCCACCTACATGTGGACCGTTGACCTCACTGCCCCAGTCGCCCCGTCGATCAACACGCCGTCCGCGGACATCGTCACCGCGGACACCACACCGGCAATCGCCGGTCTGGCCGAAGCCAACTCGACCGTCAACGTCTACGAGGGCATGACGCTGATCGGAACGGCAACCGCCGACGGATCAGGCGGCTGGTCGCTCTCCCCGGACCCGACGTTCACCGAGGGTCCGCACGCGCTCGTGGCCCGCGCAACGGACGAAGCTGGAAACACCAGCCTTGACTCGAGCACGCGCACGATCACCGTTGACTCGACGGATCCGGTCGCAACTATCTCGAGCCCGCTCAACGGCAGCGCCGTCAACACCGCATCCCCAGACATCACATTCACCGCAACCGACACAAACCTCTCGAGCGTCGTGTGCAGCATCGATGGCGAGCCAGCCGTCGCCTGCACTTCGCCATGGGCGACATCTGGCCTGAGCGAGGGTCTGCACAATGTGGTGGTTGTGGCCACTGACGCTGCTGGCCGCCAGGCCACGGCAAGCACGACGTTCACCGTGGACCTGACCGACCCGGTCGCACCGGTGATCCAGTCGCCCGGCGCCGATCTCGTAACCAACAACCAGACGCCCTCGCTTTCGGGTATCTCCGAGCCCGACGCCACGATCACGATCTACGACAACGGCGTTCAGGTTGACCAGGTCACCGCAAACGGCGCAGGCGACTGGAGCTGGACATCTTCGACGACCGTGTCTGAAGCGGCCCACCCCTACACGGTGACCGCATCCGATCAGGCCGGAAACGTCAGCGACGACTCCAATACGCGCACGATCACGGTTGACCTGACAGCCCCGGCGGCTCCGGTCATCGACTCCCCGGCGAGCGACGGCACCACAAGCAGCGTGCGCCCGCCGATCGGCGGCACATCCGAGGCCGACGCACTGATCAGCGTGTACGACGGCCCGACGCTGCTCGGAACGACCTTCGCCGACGGCTCGGGAGACTGGACTTTCACGCCTGGCGCCGACCTCGATGAGGGCGAGCACGAGTTCACCGCAATTGCAACCGACGCCGCCGACAACACCGGCCCGGCATCCAATGTGCGCACGATCACGATCGACGTCACGGCGCCGGCCGCACCGGAGATCACCACGCCGGCAACGGACATCACCACCACCGTCGCCACGCAGGCGATCAGCGGAACTGCCGAAGCCAACAGCACGGTCACCGTCTACGACGGCGTAGTTCAGATCGGCTCCGCCGTCGCAGATGGAAGCGGCAACTGGTCACTCTCGCCCGACCCGACGTTCACCGAGGGTCCGCACGCGATCACCGCACGGGCAACCGACGACGCTGGAAACACCTCGCCCGCGAGCGCGATCCGCACGATCACGTTCGACACGACACCGCCGGCCAAGCCAGTTGTGACAGCACCAGTTGGAGCATCTACTACGAGCGACAACACGCCGACGATCAGCGGAACGGCCGAGCCGAACTCAATCGTCGAGGTCTTCGTTGACGGCAACTCAATCGGCACCGTGACCGCGAATGGAAGCGGTCAGTGGACCACAACTGCCCCGAGCCTGACCGACGGAATTCACAACGTGACGGCGCAGGCGACCGACGGCGCGAGCAACACCAGCGTCCCTGCGGACAGCGTCATCTTCACCGTTGACACGACACCGCCTCCAGGAACGGTCACACCGCAGCCGGGCACTGGCGGCGGCACGGAGCCCCCGACATACGACATCCAGACCGCGGACGGCACGGCGACGATCACCTGCTCTGTTGACGGCGCGACAGCAGCCCCCTGCAGCTCGCCGTACAAACCGAGCGGCACGTTCGCCCCGGGAACGCACACGATCCTCGTCACGTTCACGGACCCCGTGGGCAACGTCACCACGCGCACGATCACATTCGTGATCGCAAGCCGGCCGGTGATCACCCCGCCGCCGGCTGCAGACAGCGACCCGCTGCCAGCGGCGTGTTTTGCCAAGGGCATCGCGATCTCAAACATCGCGGTAGTCGGCGGCAAGGTAAAGGTCAGTGGATTTGCCCGACTGAGCTACGTCGGCAAGACCGTGACGCTGAGCTACAAGCCGACCGGCGTCAAGGTCATCGCAAACGGCACCGTCGGCGTTGACGGATCCTTCACCGTCAGTGCGAAGGCACCGGCGAGCAAGCTGCGCCTCTCGAACAAGACGCTCTACCGCGCGACTGTCGGCGACGAGAGCACCCCTTGGACCAAGCTCGCCCGTCGAGTCGCAAGCTCGACTGCTGCGTACAAGAACGGCAAGCTGGTGGTAAACGGTCTGCTCAGCAAGCCGCTGATGCCGAAGGCGCCGGTCACGATCGCTGCCCGTACCGGCTGCGACGGGCCATGGGTGACGATCACCAAGGGCAAGGTCAATAGCAACGGTGCCTTCAGCACCTCCACCTCGTACAAGGTCAGCACCGGCGTGGTCTTCGTCCGCGTCGCCGCCGTCGTCAGCAAGGGCGGCAAGAAGCCCAAGGCGCTTCGCACCTACTCATTCGTGATGCCGGTGGTGCTCCGCTAAAACCGTCCATAAGCCCCGCCCCGCGCGCACCTAAGATTTACGCGCGTGGGGCGGTAGCTCAGTTGGTTAGAGCAAGGGACTCATAATCCCCGGGTCGTAGGTTCGAGTCCTACCCGCCCCATTTAGTTTCAAGAAAGAGAGCAAAGGACTCATGCTCCGCCAGATGTCGTAGGTTCGAGTCCTACCCGCCCCATTTAGTTTCAAGAAAGAGA